>CAYOKJ010000065.1:0-12316 GCA_964404485.1 uncultured Bacteroidales bacterium
AAAATACGAAAATGTTCTTGTTGTTGATGGAATGATAACAAATGAACCCGGTCCATATACAATTAAATTAGCAACTACTACTCAAATAAATAACACAGAAAATATTCCTTTTCCAAATGCAGAGATAGTTATTTTTGATGATATTGGGAATTCGGAAACTCTTACAGAAATTAATCCGGGTGAATATTGCACAGCATCTGATGGAATTCAGGGAATAGTTGGAAGAAAGTATAAAATACATATAAAAACTCCTGACAATAAAACATATTCCTCAGATTTTGAAGAAATAATACCTTCTATCGAAATAGATACAGTTTATTCAAATGTCGAATACAGGCAATATATCAGTGTTCCTTATGACCTTGTGGGTTTGCAATTTTATATAAATACAAAACGCTCAACAAAAGAAAAAAATTATTTTCTATGGAAACTGGAAAGTACGTACGAATATAATTCAAGTTTTTTAATTACTCATATATATAATAATTTTAATATGAAGCCTTTTTATAATTGTGATTCGCTTTTTACTTGTTGGAAAACAGAGGATTTAGGTGAAATGTATATTGCAAGTACTGTTGATTTATCTGAACCACAGATCATAGGATTTCCATTAAATTATGTTTCAACAGAAAGTCGTCATTTATCAGTAAAGTATAGCTTACTAATTAAGCAATTGACAATTACAGAAAAAATTTATGATTTCTGGCATAATATTGACGAATTAAATGCTGATCAGGGTGCGCTTTTTTCTTCCTTACCATATCAAATCCGTGGAAATATTTATTGTGAAAATGATTCTGAGGAACCGATATTAGGTTATTTTATGGCTACGAGTATTTCACAAAAAAGGATATTTGTTGAAAGACCTATACTTGATTTTAATTATTATCAATGTATTCTCTCCGCAGCTGATTTTGATAGAATAAAATACATACGTTTAGTCGATCAACGAACATGGCCTATTTATGTTACATCTTCTAAGACTGGAATAAAAGCTCATCCACACCAGGATTGTATTGATTGTACTCGAAAAGGTGGCACAGTAAATATGCCTGAATTTTGGATAGATTAATTGTTGTTTAATTGAAAATTATGAGGACTAATTTTATTCGGATTATTTTACTATTATGTGTAATCTTATGCACATCTTGTGTGGAAGAATATAGTCTGGATATTGATAAATACGAAAATATCATTGTTGTTGATGGTATGATTACTGATAAACCAGGACCATATTTGATTAAATTATCTACTTCTTCAGAAATTATTAAACCTCAACAAATTCCTTTTTCTAATGCTGAAGTGATTATTTTTGATAATGAAGGTAACGCTGAAACACTTACAGAAAATAACCCCGGTGAATATTACACAAATGATGATGGTATTAGGGGTGTAATTGGTCGAAAATACAAAATTCAAATCACAACACCTGATAATAAAATTTATTTTTCTGATTTTGAAGAATTATTTGCCTCCGTCGAGATAGATTCAGTCTATACAAATATCGAATATCAACAAAATATGTTTCATCCATATGATCTTGTTGGATTACAATTTTATTTAGATACTAAAATTGCCGAAAGAGATACTAATTATTTTTTGTGGCAATTGGAAAGTACATACGAGTATAATTCCAGCTATTTGATTTCTTATATTTATGATAAATATTATTTGAAACCTTTGGAAAATCGTGATACTCTTTTTACTTGTTGGAAAACTGATATTTTACCTGAAATTTTAGTTTCAAATACTGTTAATTTGACAGAACCAAAAGTTAATGCATTTCCTTTAAATTATGTTACAACAGAAGATCGTGAATTATCAATAAAATATAGTTTATTGGTTAAACAGCTTACAATCACAGAAAATGCGTATAAATATTGGGGAAGTCTTGAAGAAATTAATTCAGAGCAAGGCAATCTTTTTGCTTCATTACCATATCAGGTACGAGGAAATATGCATTGTGAAACTAATGAAGAAGAACATATTTTAGGATATTTTATGGCCGCAGGTATTAAAGAAAAAAGAATTTTTGTGGATCGACCAGAACTGGATTTTCATTATTGGGAGTGTTATCTTACTAAAAGAGATTTCGAAGCTTATGGATATATTCGTTGGACTCCATCAAGTTCCTGGCCACTTTATGTTGTAACTTCTCCTAATGGAAGTCAAGCACTTCCACATCAAGATTGTGTTGATTGTACAAGAAAAGGTGGCACAGTAGATATGCCAGAATTTTGGACAGAATAATATTTACATAATGAAGATAAAAACTATAAAAAATATATTAATATTAAGCATTTTTCTTTTGATATCATGTAGGGAAGAGTATTATCCCGACCTTGATAATTATGAAAATGCTTTAGTTGTTGAAGGAATGATAACTGCTGAACCCGGACCATATCTGATTAAATTATCAATGTCTTCTTTGATTACTAAGGTAGAATTTACTCCTTTTTCAAATGCAGAGGTTAAAATATTTGATAATCTGGGTAATAATGAAACTTTGACAGAAACCTCTGCCGGTGAATATTATACCTCAGATAACGGATTTCAAAGTGTTGTTGGTCGAAAATATAAAATCCAAATAATAACACCCGATGATAAAATGTACTCTTCTGATTTTGAGGAGCTACTAGCGCCTGTGGGTATTGATTCTTTATATGCTAAGGTCGAAACAAAAGAAAGTATTTTTCATGATTATGATTTGCAGGGACTTCAATTTTATATTGATTCAGAACTTGCTTCAAAAGATACTACTTTCTTAATGTATAGATTGGAAAGCACATATAAGTTTAATTCCAGTTTTATTATTGTATATAGTTTTGATGGTGTGAGAAAACCAGTGTACAATACTGATACTCTTTTTACATGCTGGAAGACAGAAAATTTGCAGGAAATTTATTTATCAAATACAATTGACTTGACTGAAGCAAGAATCTTTAATTTCCCAATTAATTATGTTTCAACTGAAGATAGGGAATTATCAATAAAATATAGTCTGTTGGTTAAGCAAATGTGTATTTCTAAGAAAGCTTATGATTATTGGTATAGTGTTGATGAATTAAACGCTGAACAAGGAACTTTATACTCCTCACTTCCGTACCAAATTCGTGGAAATATTTTTAATGAAAATGATGAAAATGAGCTTGTATTAGGTTATTTTATGGCAACAGGTATTTCTGAAAAAAGAATATTTATTGAGAGGCCAGTATTGGATTTTCATTATATTCAATGTATTATTACACCTAACCTTTATGAGGCTTGGGGTATGGTTCATTGGCTTCCTCCTTCATTCTGGCCACTTTTTGCAACTATTGATTTTAGTAATGGAAGAATTGCACTTCCTCATCAAAATTGCGTTAATTGTACCAAAAAAGGTGGGTATTTAAATAAACCTGAATTTTGGATTGATTAAGTCTTAAAATTGAAATAAATAAAAAATAATTATTCTGATAAAAAGAAAATAATTAATTATAGAAATTTGTATTTTTATCTTAATGAAAATGAAATGATTGTATTAAACAAAAATTATAATTAGATGAAAAAATTATTAGTTCTCGTTTTAGTCCTAAGTGTAGCAACAAATATATTATATGGACAAAGATTCAAGGAGTTTGTTAGTAATGATGGTATACCTGAAAATGTTATTGAAAATGTTGCTCTTTTCACAGATAGAGACATTTATCTTTCCGGAGAGAATATTTGGTTTTCTTCGTACTGTTATTTAAATGATTTTCTAAAAAATACCGCATTAAGCAGTGTTTTATACCTTGAAATTTATAACAAAAACAAAAATTTAATAATTAAAAGAAAATTTAAAATTATAGATGGAGTTGCTTATGGTTCGCTTAAAATTCCGGAGGAAACTCCCAGTGGAAATTATTTTATCAGAGCATATACGCAATATCTTAGAAATTTTTCATCTAAACAGTTTTTCACTTCATTCATTACAATTATCAATCCTGAAGTAAGTTTAAACACATTAAATAATAAATCTATTGACACAATAAACAAAGATACCTCAGCAGAAAAAAAAATGATTAATCCTGTAGAAAATAATATTCTTGGAATTCATCATAACAATAAACTTTCATTTGAATCAATTAATATCAACCTAAGTGTTAATAAAGAAATATTTTCGCCAAGAGAGCTTGTAGATGTGACATTAATACCGGATTTTATTAATCAGCAAAACTATGCCCTTCTTTCTTTTTCGGTTGTAAAACATGGTACTTTACGTGAAAATGATTCTATTATTCCTGAATATTTAATTGATAATCCCCAGCTTTTAAACTCATATCTCTTAAGCTCTAAAAGCAATCACGATTTGTTTAGCTTAAGTAAATGCATCTCTGAATCTCTTTTCGAAAAAATTATTATATCTGAAAACATCAAAACTGATTCAAAATATAAAGATTATAAAAAATATACATGGATACCCGAAAACAGAGACATTACAATAAGTGGAACTGTATATGATAAAAATACAAAAAAACCTTTGTCTAATCAACAGGTTTTTGTTTCCGTTTTGGGTGATTATCCACAATTTCATATCAATTCAACTCGTGAAAATGGAGAGTTTATTTTTTCATTAAACAATCTTACAGATATGAATGGCGTACTAATAAGCATGAAACAGTGGAAAGATTATCAGCCAGAGTTTTTAGTTAATAATGATTTTTTAGGTAGCTTTGACTTTGAAAATTCAATTCCATTGGAAATAGATAGTACTAAAAGGAATTTTCTTGAAGAAATGTTTGTTAATTATCAAATCACACAACTTTACGGCAATAAAGAAAAACAAGATAAGCAGAAGCAATACAGCATTCCTATTAGCTTTGGCGATGTTAAAATATCCATCGTATTAGCTGATTATATTGAACTTCCAACATTCAAAGATATAATAAGAGAAATAGTTCCTTATACAAGATTAAATAAAAAAGATGGCAGATATAGTTTAATCGTTTCAAATTCAAAAACAATTGAAGTATATCGTGATCCATTAATCCTTTTGGATAATATTCCTGTTTTTAATGTAAACGAATTAATGAAAATTAATCCAAAGAAAATTATAAAAATTGAAGTAATTGATAAACAATATGTTTATGGAGATTACACTATAAATGGAATTATTAGAGTTGTTACAAATACAGATAATTTTGCTGATTATGATTTTTCCGGAGAATCAGTTTATGTAGATTTTCAAACAATTACTGCATCTACTAACCCAATATTTCCTGAATATAATTCTGAAATTAAAAAGAATGACCGAATTCCGGATTTTAGAAATTTGCTATACTGGAAACCTAAAATTCTTTTGACAGACAAAAATATTTCACTTTCGTTTTACACTTCTGACCATTGTTCTAAATACGATATTATTGTAAGAGGAATTAGTTATGATGGTAAAGCTTGTTTTGGAAAAACAAGTATTGAGGTTGTAAAATAGCAAAAAACTTTCAATATTAAAACTACTCACTTTATTAGATCTAAAGCCGAAATAAAATTCTATTGCAATCTAATAAAATTATAAGTAATTGCACCTTTTTGAGTTTCAGGAGCGTTTGGGTCGGGGTTAAATACTGCTCTTAATGCAGCTTCTTTTGCAAGTTTTCTTAGTTGATTATCAGCAATTGTAGTTCCTTTAGCTCCAGCATAAGCCTTTGTAACCTGCCCTTGTTTATTTACATAAATTGTAACAACAACTTTCCCCTGATCAGGAGAATCATAAGTTGGTTTAGGTAAATGTTTAGCACCACGACCCCCAAGATCAAATGAAACTCCGTTTCCTTCACCACCTTTTCCATCATGAACGATAATATCTTTTTTGCCAAATTTACTTCCTTGATCACCGGGTTTTCCTGTTTCACCTTCATTTGAACCATTATCAGTTGATTTGCTTTTCCCTGTGTAAAGAGCTCTCGGATCTACTTTCGGTTTCTCCGGAACTTTTTCTACAACTTTTGGTTTTTCAACAGGATCGGCTTTTACTGCTTCTTTAACTTTTACTTTGGCTTTTTCTTTTGGTTTTTCTAATATTTCTTTCTCAGGAATATCCTCCTTTATTTCTTCTATGGGTTTGGTGATTTTAGGAGTCTCATCAGAATCCTGAGTAATTATTTTTTCTTCTTCAACCTCCTCAATTATTGGATCATTTTTAACAACCTCTTCCACAACATCTTCAATAACTTCCTCTTTAGTATTAACAGGTGGCAGCGGAGGTGACGTTTTAGGGGCTTCGCTTTGTTGAATAATCCCCATTCCCTCATCGGTAAAACCTAAATTTACTTCAACGCCTTCTTCTCCGGGTAAAGGCAAAGGAGTAGTTAATCCAAAAAATATAAGGACAACCAACAACAACAAATGAAATATTATTGTTCCTACTATTCCTCTTATTTTATCTCCCTTTTTCACTAAAATAACTTATTATTTATTAGTTATCATTTATAAATTCTAATAACTTTATGAGCCTTAGCTGTACACTCTATGTACTAATATCTAACGCTTTGGCGTTGTCGCCAAAATTACTTTATGTTTAGTTTTGTATTTTGTATTAATATTATTTACAGCATCGATAACATTTATTACATACTGTACCGGGACTGTTTTATCAGAACGTAAAACAACCGATGCATTAAGTTCTCCGGCAAGAGACCTGTCTATTTTACCTTCAAGTGAATTTTTAGAAACTCTTTCTTCACCAACAAAATAATTATATTTATCGTTGATATATACTGTAACAGTTTGTTTTGCCATAGTTTTACTGCTACTGCTCGGTAACAATAGTTTAATAGCATTCGGGCTGACAAGTGTTGAAGTAAGCATAAAAAATATTAAGAGCAGAAACACCAGATCCGACATTGAAGCCGTACTGAAATCAACACTTCTTTTATTTCGGGATTGAATAGCCATTTTATTTGTTTTTGTTATAAAACTTCAGAATTAATAAATATCCGATATTTAATTTTGTACAGGTTCATGTAATAAATCCATGAAATCTGTTGCCCGTGCTTCGAGTTTAAAAACCAATTTTTCGACTCGTGCAACTAAAATATTATAACAGATGTAACCAATAATTCCAACAATAAGTCCTGCAACAGTTGTAATCATCGCCTGGTAAATTCCACCTGAAAGCAAAGCAATATCAACGTTATTTCCAGCCATCGACATATCGTAAAATGCTTTAATCATTCCAATAACAGTTCCAAGAAAACCAAGCATTGGCGATGCACCGGCGATCGTTGCCAGTCCGGCAATATTTTTTTCCATTCTCGAAACTTCAAGCTTCCCGACATTTTCTATAGCTGCATTAATATCGCTAAGTGGTTTACCTATTCTTGATAATCCTTTTTCTATCATTCGTGATATTGGGCTGTTGTTGTTTTTACATAATGAAAGTGCCGAATCAACTCTGCCGTTATGAATAAAATCGCGAATGTTATTCATAAAGTTTTTATCTTCTTTTGAAGCTCTGCTAATAGCAAAATATCTTTCAATAAAAATATAAATTGCAATAATTGAAAATACTGCAAGAATGGCGATTATCCATCCACCTTTTATCGCTAAATCAAGAATTGAAAGGCTAATTTCTGTTGCTTCACCCCCTACTGCATTTGCTGCTTGTAATAAAATTATTTCTGGAATCATATTAATTTTTTTCGTAAAGTTAACTGTAACGAAATATCTACTATTTACTATTGTGTTATTTTACTAACATCCTTATGTTAATAGATAACTATAAAATCATGCGTTTATTATAAATCGTGTGCTTTGTAGATTTATTATTTTTAACTTCCTTTTTGCAATAATTTTATATACTAATATCCGTGCTTTGATAAAAAAACTTTTATATTTTTGCAACTAATTTTATTTTTAAACTTAAAAAATATGAATTTATTTATTTTAATGGTAGTTGTATTTATTTTAGGATATACTGCAATTGCTTTGGAACATCCCTTAAAAGTTGATAAAGCTGCATCCGCATTATTGGTTGGCGTATTAACTTGGGTAATTTATATTCTCGGAAACGGAAGTATTCTTGAACTTGATTTTAGTCCAGCCTGGGAACATTTTTTACATAGTACTTCTTATCAGGATTTTCTTAAAAGTCATCCCGGTTCCAACATGGCTGAAACCATGATTTATTTCGTGGGGCATCATGAGTTGTATCATCATCTTGCAGAAATTTCAAGAATTTTGTTTTTCCTTTTAGGAGCAATGACAATTGTTGAAATAGTTGATCAGCACGAAGGTTTCAGAATAATTACTGATAAAATAAAAACCACTAATAAAGTTAAATTATTATGGACACTCAGCTTTTTAACATTCTTCATGTCAGCTGCTCTTGACAATTTAACTACTACTATTGTAATGGTTGCTTTATTACGTAAGTTGGTTGCTGATCAAAAAACTCGTTGGTTTTTCGCAAGTATGGTTATTCTTGCTGCAAATGCCGGAGGTGCATGGTCGCCAATTGGTGATGTAACTACAATTATGCTCTGGATTGGTGGACAAGTTACTACTTTAAATATTATTACTATGGTAATAATACCAAGTTTATTTACAATGATAATTCCATTGATTCTTTTATCATTTACAATGAAAGGAAATGTTGAAAGACCTGTTTTAAATGATGAAGATTCGAAAGAATATACAACACTCCGCGAAAGAAAATTATTATTGATAATGGGTGTTTCCGCTTTATTATTTGTTCCTGTTTTTAAAACAGTAACACATCTTGACCCTTATATGGGAATGCTGTTTGGTTTAGGAGTTATGTGGGTTGTAACTGAAATATTACATAGAAATAAAACTGGTGAAGATAAACGTAAACTTACTGTTGTTGGAATATTAAGAAAAGTTGATGTTCCTACAGTTTTATTCTTCCTTGGAATTCTGACAGCTGTTTCAAGTCTTGCATCAGCCGGACATTTACAGCTTTTAGCCGGTTATCTTGATGAACATCTTGGAAATATTTATACTATTAATCTTGCAATTGGAATTTTATCTTCAATTGTAGATAATGTACCTCTTGTTGCCGGAGCTATGGGAATGTATCCTGTAATGACTCCTGAAATGATAGATGCTCTACCGGCAGCACAGCAAGCTTATGCCGGAGCATTTTTAGTTGATGGTGCTTTTTGGGAATTTCTTGCATATTGTGCCGGTACCGGTGGAAGTATACTAATCATCGGCTCTGCTGCTGGTGTTGCTGCAATGGGAATGGAAAAAATAGATTTTATCTGGTATATGAAAAAAATCAGTTTACTTGCATTATTAGGTTATTTGGCCGGCGCTGCTGTTTATTATTTACAAATGACTTATATTTTTCATTAAAAATACAACTATTGTTTATCTTTTAAACAAAATAAAAATACAGAAAGCAGGATAGAAATTCTATCCTGCTTTTTTATTTTCAAAACGCAAGTTTATTATCGATATAGTGTCATAAATTTAAAGTAATTTTAGAAAAGTATTAAAACTGAAACCGGTCTGCTTTTGAATAATGATACTGAAATAATAAATCGTTTAATCAAACATGATGAAACAGCGTATCGCGAGTTCGTTGAAAAGCATCAACAAATGGTAATAAATACTTGCAATGGTTTTGTTCATAATTCTGATGATGCGCAGGATATTGCTCAGGATGTATTTATCGAGATTTTCAGATCTTTAAAAAATTTCCGAAACGAATCAAAAATTTCTACCTGGTTGTACAGGATTGCAGTTAATAAATCGTTAAACTTTATCAGGAAAAACAAAAAGCACTCTATTCTTCGTAGTATTGATTCTTATTTTGATGGTGATGATGGAAACAATAATAAAATTGAAATTCCCGAAAAAAACCTTCAATATCATGATAGCAATATGGATAATCAAGAGCGTTCTGTAATTCTTAATAAAGCTATAAACAGTCTGCCAAATAATCAAAAAATTGCATTTACATTAAATAAGTATGATGAAATAAAATATAATGAAATTGCTGAAATAATGAGCGTTTCATTATCGGCTGTTGAATCTCTTATTCATCGTGCTAAACTAGGATTACAAAAAAGATTAGTAAATTATTACAAAAAAAACAATTACTAATCGCAAGTTTTAAATTGTTTACGAGTCATATAATTAAATCTAAATAAAAATGAACTGCACAGAAATAAATAAAAATTTGATTTTTTACATTGAAGGAGATTTATCTTTCGAGAAGGAAAAAATTATAAAAATGCATCTTGAAAAATGCAGTAAGTGCAAGCATTTATTTAATGAGATGGAAAAAACTTTAGGCACTATCAAAAATGAAAAGAAAATTGAAGTTAATCCGTTTTTTTATACTCGTTTAAAAGCAAAAATGGAAGATGTTCAAGAATCTTCTTTCAGCCCTGTTTTTCGTCCTGTATTTATGAGAATCCTCCAGACTTCTGCTGCTGTTGTTCTAATTGCTATTGGTGTCTATAGCGGTATAATGATTGGAGATAATTTTATTAATGCTTCAATTGCTTCAGGTAACGATCAAACATATTCAGAATACCAGGAATATTCGCAGCAACTATTTCTTGACGGCTTAGATGTTGAATCTATTGAAACATCATTATTAATAAAGGAGGACTAAGATGAATTATTTTGCAAAAAAAAACACCCTAATCTGGATAATAATTATATTATTTGCTATTAATGTAGCAGCTATTACTACTATTATAATCTTTATGGGTTCAGCCAGAAATCACTCTCCTCTTATGATGGAAAAAGGTAAACCAAGCACTTTTATTAACAAAGAACTTGGTTTGTCGCCTAATCAATCTAGAAACTTTGATTTAATGCATTCGGAATTTAGCGAAAAATCTTTGGGAATAATCCAAGAACTTGACTCACTCAGATATGAAATGATGAATGAATTATCGAAAGAAGAACCTGACTCATTAAAACTGGATAAAATTGCAGACAAAATCGGTTTATGGCACGCAACACTTAAAAAAGAAACTATTCGTCATTTTGTGCAAATAAGACGAAATTGTAATGTTGAACAAAGAAGAAGTCTTTCAAAAATATATAGGAAGATGCAAGAACCTCCTGAGCGTGGTTTTGGAAGAAACTGGAAGGAGGGTGAAAGCCGGAAAATTAATTCTAGAAATAGCAACAGGAGTGGCAATAGAGAAAGAGGACAAATGAATAGAAGGAATAAGGACAACCAATAGTTCAAACTAATGAAAAAACCCAAAATAAATATTATTATCGATTCTGTGATGTTCGTCTGTTTGATGGCTATTGCCGGGATGGGATTTCTTATGAAGTTTGTATTAATTCCGGGACAGCAAAGATGGGTGAAGTTTGGGGAAAACGTAAATTTGTCTTTTTTGGGTTTGGAAAGACATGAGTGGGGTACAATACATTTAATAATGAGTTTGATATTATTGGTTTTTCTAGTATTACATCTTGTTTTGCACTGGAATTCTATAGAGTGTATATGTAAAAAGATAATTCCAAATTTAAAAATAAGAATTCTTGTTGTCTCTTCATTTATTGTTTTATGTCTTTTATTTTTAACTTCTCCGTTTCTTATTAACCCTGAAATAAATGAAGGTGGTAGAGGCAACAAACATCAAACAGCAAATCATACATCAGTATTAAAGAATAATTTTTCATCAACAGCTAAAAAGAAAATAAATTCAGGTCAAAATAAGGAAAAATTCAGAAAGTATAAAAACAGAAAAAATATTAGTAAATCAAATAATTACAAATATCAAAAAAACAGTAGAATTTACAAAAGAAACAAAAACAGAAAACATTATCGATAATAAATTAAATAGTACTAATTAACAAATAAAGATAAAAACAATGAAAACAAAAAAATTAACAATGCTGTTATTTGTCATGATATTTACCGGAATGAGTATAAATTCATTTGCTCAACGTGGTAATATGCAAGGACAAAATTTTCAAAGAGGACAATATATAAATCAACAAAACGAATGGATGTGTCCAATTCCTGATCTTACTGAAGATCAACAAGCAAAGATTGAAGTCTTAAGATTGAAAAATCAAAAGAAAATGACAAAAAAAAGAAATCTTATGCAAGAAAAAAGAGCTCATCTTGTAACTTTAAAATCCGAAGATGTTTTGAATATGAAAGAAATAAATAAAACAATTGATCAGATTGCTGACATGAATTCTGAAATGATGAAAGACCAAATAGCAAATCAGCAAGAAGTCAGAAATTTGCTTACTGATGATCAGAAAATATTTTTTGATAACTGGCAAAGCAGAGGAAACAGAGGAAACTTTGATCGTGGATTTAAACAAGGACGTTCAGGAAGATCTG
>CAYOKJ010000065.1:12416-16631 GCA_964404485.1 uncultured Bacteroidales bacterium
TTCCCTCCGCAACAATCCCGCGAAGCTCCTGTAACAGAGCTCAAACAATTAACTTCATTAAGTAATTTTAAAACTCCGAGAAAAGCAAATATCATTGCTTCTTTAAATTCGATAATTTCCTTATCGGGAATAATAATTTTATTTTGGTTGTAATGCTTAATCCTTGAAATCAAAAATTTATTAAATGCCCCGCCACCGGTAGTTAATATTTTCCCAGTAATTGAGGTGCTTGATGAATTTGCTATTTGAATTGCAAAATGCTCAACTAATGTTCGCATTTTGTCAATAGTAGAAATATTGAAGTTGTTAAGTAAAGGAATAAATTCACGCTGAAGCCATTCGTTTGCAAGTGATTTTGGAGGTGGTTTTTTGTAGAAATTTTGGTTATTTAAATCATTAAGCAATTGTTGATTAATTTTTCCGCTTTTAGCAAGTGTACCGTCTTTATCAAAATCTTTCCCAAGATTACGAGCCAGTTGGTTCAAAATAATATTTACCGGACAAATATCAAAAGCTATTCTTTTTTCGTTTTTTTCGAATGAAATATTTGAAAATCCGCCAAGGTTAAGACAAAATTCATATTCGCCGAAAAGCAATTTATCGCCAATGGGAACCAGCGGGGCTCCCTGTCCACCAAGTTCTACATCCATACTTCTGAAATCATAAATTACAGGCAAACCTGAACTTGCAGCAATAGCAACTCCATCGCCAAGCTGGAATGTAATTTTTTTTTCAGGTTCATGGAAAATTGTATGACCGTGAGATGCAATATATTCAGGTGTGAAATTATTTTCTGTTATAAATTTTTTAGCAAGTTCACCAAGGAAATGACCGTATTCAACATGCGATTTGTTTATTTCGTCAGGGTTTGAGCTGGGAAGTTGCTTGAGTTTATTTATCCAGTATTTTGGGTATTCAAAAGTCTCAGCTTTAATAATTTTGAAATTCCATTTTTTTGATTTTTTCGTAAAATAACAAAATGCCAGATCTACTCCATCAAGCGAAGTACCAGACATCAAGCCAATTATTTTATAGGTTTTCATAAAACTCCGATGAGAATTTCGAGTTTGTTTCCTCGCGAACCTTTTATTAAAATTGACGAGTTTCTTAAGGGCTGATCATTAAAAAATTCAATAAGTTCACCTGCATTTAAAAATGAGTTGAATTCATTTTTTGCGCAAATAGATTGAAAAATTTCCCCGACAAGGGAAACATTCCGAAAGCTATTTTCTCTAATTAAAGAGAGAATTTTAAGATGTTCGTTTTTTTCTTCGCTGCCAGTTTCCAGCATATCGCCAAGAATTAAAACTTTGTCTTTGAGATTAGTCTTAGTAAAGTTTTCAATTGCCAATTTCATACTCGATGGGTTGGCATTGTATGCATCAAGAATTATTGTGTTATTATTTTTTGAGTGGATTATCTGGGAGCGCATATTTGCAGGTTCATAATTTTCGATGGCAGATTTTATTTTTCTGGAATCAACATTAAAATAATTTCCAATACAAATTGCTGCTTCTGCATTTTCAAAATTATAACTCCCAAAAAGTTTTGTGTTAATATTTTTCTCACCTTCGGGAGAAAACCATTTCATGTTTACAAAAGGGTCATGGTCGATAATCTCTGACCTGCAATCTGCTTTTGTAGTTGTTCCGTACAATGTACTTTTGATATTGCCGGAAAGTTCCATTAATAATTTATCATCCGAATTAACAAAAACATTTCCATTGTTTTCTTTGATAAAATCGAATAACTTGGATTTTGCTTTAATCACACCTTCAATATTTCCGAAACCTTCTAAGTGAGCTTTTCCGATGTTTGTAATGATTCCGAAATTTGGTTGAGCAATTTTACATAATTCAGCTACCTCGTCAATATGATTTGCTCCAATCTCAATAATAGCGATTTCGGTTTTATCTGTAATTCTTAAAATCGAAAGAGGAACTCCGATGTGATTATTAAAGTTTCCAGTGGTCGCAATAGTATTATATTTCCGACTCAAAACTACATTTATAAGTTCTTTTGTTGTGGTTTTTCCATTTGACCCGGTAATTGCAATTAATGGAATTTTGATTTTATCACGATGATATTTTGCAAGTTGCTGAAGAGTGGCTAAAACATCTTCAACAAGAATATATTTTTCGTTTTCACGAAATGATGAGTCATCAATTACAGCATAAGCAGCTCCTTTTTCAACAACATTTTTTGCAAATTTATTTCCATTAAAGTTTTCTCCTTTCAATGCAAAAAAAATTCCATTGCTTTGATCTTCTCTCGAATCAATTGAGATTTTAGGATTTTTAATAAATATTTTATAAAGCTCTTCGATCACCTTGAAATAATAAAATGTTAAAAAATATATTTAAACTGTCAGAAAAAAACAAAATTATAAAATTAATCAAAACAAAAAACCCTATTCCTTAAATGGAACAGGGTTTAATTATTTCTTTTCCGGATTTATTATCTTCCGGGGTTAGGACTGCCCATTCTATCCATAGCACATCTGAAACCGATACTGTTAGATGCTTCGTTTTGATCCATGTATCTTCTTTCACCCGGGCTCATATAGAAAGCACGATCTTTCCACGAACCACCTTTATACACTCTTGAGTGGTCAGTAATAAGAGTAGTTACGCCATATTCGTACATTTCGTTAGTCAAATTTGATTTACCCGGATCGTTTAACCAATCGTTTGTAATAATTGACATTTGGTCTCCATCACGATAATTTATATTATTTGCTTTACGATAATTTCTTCTTGTAAGATTTTCTTCATCAGTAACTTCTTCGTATTGAATTCTACCAAGGCTATCTTTTTCAACAAGAATACCTTCGAAATCAACTTTTTTCTTTGTAAAAATATTACCACGGAAAGGACTGTAATCATCAACATCTTCGGAAGAAAGTGGACGGTAAACATCCAAAACCCATTCGCTAACATTTCCAGCCATATTATACAATCCGTAATCATTTGGCCAGTATGAACCAATCGGTGCAGGTATATCAGCTCCATCATTTAAGCTTCCTGCAACACCCATATAGTCACCTTCGCCTCTTTTGAAGTTAGCAACAAAACTTCCATAATATTTTCTGTCGTCAGTTCTTGTATAATGACCGTTCCACGGATATGTTCTTCTTTCAACAACTCTTTCGAAAAGAGTATTTCCAACTAATCCAAGTGCAGCATATTCCCATTCTGCTTCAGTGGGAAGCCTGTATCTTGGTAATAAAATACCATCTTCAAGTTGTACCGACCTTATTTCAGTCCCTGATGGATCAAGATTTTCTTTACCATCAAGTACAAGTCCAACATATTGTCCTGCAAGATATGCTTCGGTATTAAAATTGTTTTTATTTTTTTGATCAGGATCCCAATCAAGTACACCTGCCTCGATCAAACGTAACTCATTAACTCTGTCTGTCCTCCATTTACAAAACTCATTAGCTTGCACCCAACTTACACCAACCACAGGATAATTGTGGTATGATGGATGGCGAAAATAAGTTTCAACCAATGGCTCATTATATGCCAGTTGTTGACGCCATGCCAGAGAATCAGGTAGTGCATCATGGTAAATTTCAGGATAATCTTCACCAAATACACGTGCTAACCAATATAAGTATTCAAGATAATCGAGATTACTTACTTCTGTTTCGTCCATATAAAAAGAAGGGACTGTTACTTTTTTTGGAGAATTATCCCAGTCTTGCATTACTCTTTCCTGAGTTGAACCCATAACAAAAGTACCACCTTCAATAAATATGAGACCCGGTCCTGTTTCTTGTTCAACTTGTAATGATACCTCAAATCCGCCATTTTCAGGATTATTGTAATCCCAGCCTGTGCTGTGTGAAGTTTCTTTTGTAGAACAAGATGTTACTATCACAAAGAAAGCCATAATGGCAATTGCAGTTAAAATTTTGCTGTATTTGATCATTTTACTTTGAAGTTTTTATTAATTGTTTTTTATTAACTAAAATGTAGGTGCTTTTATTGCCTTAATATGTCTTCTTTTTTCACCTTTATATACACAAAATTCCCATGCAAAGGATATTTCATGTGCACCACCACTGTTACCGCTAAGCTTTGAAAGAGAAAAATCGTAACTATATCCAATCCTATAACGATTATGTTGAAAACCGAGAAGAACAATAGCTGCATCAGCATTTTCGAAATTATGACGAAACCATAATCCGCCAACAAAAGGATATTTACT
>CAYOKJ010000066.1:0-16469 GCA_964404485.1 uncultured Bacteroidales bacterium
ATGTTTGAATTCATTTGTATGCTGATCATAAGTATAATCTTTTTCCCAGGAATGAATATTCTCAACTATCTGTTTTAATCCATCAACAAAAGTATAAAGCTCTTTATTACTTATTGTAGGATGCAACGAAAGTCTGACCCATCCCGGTTTTTCAGAAAGGTTGCCTGAATTAATAAGCCTTGAAATTTCTTTAGATTTATCATGACTAACATCAAGGAGAAAATGTCCGTAAGTTCCGGCACATGCACAACCGCCACGTACCTGAATGCCAAAACGATCGTTTAATAATTTCACAATAAGGTTAAAATGAATATCATCAAAATAAAATGAAATTATGCCAAGTCGATTTTTAACATTATCAGCAAGAATATGAATATTTGGTATTTTGATTAACTCTTTAAATGCAATTTCAACGAGTTCTTCTTCACGTTTCCTTATATTTGAAACACCCATTTCATTTTTTAACTTAATAGAAAGTGCTGTTCTGATAGCTTGCAAAAATCCAGGAGTTCCGCCATCTTCACGGGCTTCAATATTATCCATATATTTATACTCTCCCCAAGGGTTTGTCCAATCTACTGTTCCACCTCCCGGCTGATCAGGTGTGGCATTTTTATATAGCTTAGAATCAAAAATTAATACTCCTGAACTTCCAGGACCACCCAAGAATTTATGAGGCGCAAAAAAGATTGCATCCAGCTTTTCCATCGGGTCTTCGGGATGCATATTAATATCAACATAAGGTGCCGAAGCAGCAAAATCAACAAAACATAATCCACCGTGTTGATGCATTATCTTTGCCATCTGATGATATGGAGTTTCTATTCCTGTAACATTTGAACAAGCTGTAAAAGAACCTATTTTAATTTTCCGGTCTTTGTATTTTTCAAATTTGTTTTTTAATTCATCAATGTCAATTAACAAATCATTATCAGGAAGTAATTGAACAACATCAGCAATAGTTTCGTACCATGAAGTATGGTTTGAATGATGCTCCATGTGTGTTATAAAAACAACAGGTTTTTCTTTTTCTTCAATACAACCTGAGCCTGTAAGTTTTCCACATAATTTTAGACCAAGTATTCTCTGAAACTTCACTATAGCAGCTGTCATACCCGAGCCGGGTGTAATTATTACGTCATCTTCTGAAGCATTAACATGATCCTTAATAATTTTATGAGCATAATGATATGCTTTGGTCATCAAAGTACCTGTTTCGCTGGTTTCTGTATGTGTGTTCCCAACATAAGGCCCGAAAGTTTCGCTTATCTTTTTTTCTATATCTTTATATAATCTTCCACTGGCAACCCAATCAGCATAAATCATTGTTTTTTCCCCAAAAGGAGTTTTAAATATTAATTCGTTACCAATGGTTTTCTTTTTGAATTTTTGAAAATATTTTTCCATTTCACATTATAATTACTTAACAATTTCAGTCATTACACTCAATCTCCCTTAGAAATTCTGATAAGAGAAACTTCAATATCGCCACCTTCGGGAGTTAAACTAATCCAACTATTATCTTCGCTAAACCATTTATATTGTACTCCAATTCTGATAAATATATCTTTAGCATTTTTTGATACAGGTAATTTTATCAAGCTGCCTCCATTCTTCGAATTTTTGCTACCGTAACCCATTATAGCTTTTATTGGTTTATCTGCCAGGTTTTTAATTCTGAAAAGAATAATATTGCTTTTTCGTTTGTTGGATGGAACCGGGTCAAAAACGAATTTTTCTTTTGTATTCATTTTAATAATTGTCTCCTGAGAAAAAACTTCAACAAGCACATTTTCTTCCATTGTTTTATTGATTTTATCTAACATTTCTTTAGGATATTTTTCAAATGGAAGTAAGTCAAAAGCCTGCTGATACGATGCAATAGCACGATCATAAATTTTAACTTTATAATATTTATTAGCTTCGGCAATTGCTGCATCAAATTTTTGCTGTTTTGCTTTTCTCAAAGTAGCAATTATTGTATTTGCTTCATCAATTTTGGTCTGAGGATAGATTTCATCAGGCAAAAGATCTTTAGCATTTTTGTATTTTTCTATTGCCTGAGGATATTCCTCTGTATTAAAAGAGCTATCTGCATCTGTAATTAACAGCTCATAAGATTTTCTTTTTTCTGCTTCAATTTCTTTTAATTTACCATTAACTGTAATAATTTGTTTGTCTGAATAAGTTTCTTCAGGTTTCAGACTTTTTGCTTTTTTGTATTCAATTAATGCGTTTTCGTAATCTGCGTTATTAAAATAATTATCGGCATTAGTTATGCTATTATTATATTTTTCTTCAACACTTCTTTTTGCTTCTATTTCATTCAATATTTTATTAAGCTCATCGAGTTTTTGTTTTGGATATTGTTCTGAAGGTTTTATGTTTCGGGCATCAAGAAATTTTGATTTTGCATTTTCGTAATCACTGTTTTTTAAGAATTCATCAGCTTTTGCAATTGCATCATCAAATTTTTTATTAATAGTTTCCTGATTTGAAATTTCGCTAAGAATTGAATTTATTTCGGTGATTTTTTCAAGAGGATATTTTTCTTCGGGCATGAAAGTCAAAGCATTTTGAAATGATTTTCTTGCTTCTTCATAATTATTTATTGTATAAAACTCTTCAGCTTTTAAGATTGCATCATCATAATTTTTTCGGGCTTTCTCTCCCCTGGCAATTTTCAGAATTATTTCATTTATTTCAGTAAGTTTTTCTTTTGGAAAAATTTCGTCAGGCTTTAAACGCAATGCAAACTGAAATTCAATCTCTGCATCTTTATAATTTTCATTATCAAAATTAGCATTTCCATTTGCTATTGCATTTTTATAATCTTGTTCTTTTGTGGTTTTTTTGTTTGCGAGGGCTGTCTTTATTTTTTCAAGCATATCTTTTGGGTATGCTTTGCCAGAATATTGTTGATTTGCTTCCGAGTAGGTTTTTTGGGCATTTTCAAAATCTTTAACTACATAATATTCATCCGCCTTTTTAATCAGCTCATCATAATTATTTAGTAACTTAATCTTTCTCTGAAGCTCAGCAATTTTGTTTTTAGGTAAAGATTCGTTGGATAACAATTTGCTTGCTGTTTCATATTCATTTATTGCTTTTTGCAGTTCATTTTTATTACTAAAAAATTCTGCATTACTTATTGCAATATTGTATTTGTTTTTGTTCTCAATAAACGCAGACAGAATGCTTTGGATATTTTCTATTTTTTCGTTCAGCGATATTGCATCAGGATTGAGTTTTATAGCTGTGAGAAATTCATTCAATGCTTTTTCATATTCTTTCTGGTCAAAATAATTATTACCATTAATAACGGCTTTTTGAAAGTTTTCTTTTCTGGCTTTTTCGTCAGCAAGTAATTTATTTATATAATCAATTTGAGATTTAGGGTATATTTCTGAAGACAATATCTTTTGAGCATCCTGATATTTTAAAATTGCTTCCTGATATTTCTTGCCTTCCAAAAAAACATCAGCCTGTGTTACCTCAACTGCATAAGAACGTTTCAACACCATTTGAGATCTCAACAGTTGCAGAGTTTCATTTAGTTTAGTATTTGGATATTCTTTTTCAGGAATGAGTTTTATGGCATAAGTATATGATGCTTTTGCATTAATATAATCATTATTATGAAAATACTTATCACCCATCTCAATAACCGATTCATAATCCTGCACAGTGTCCTGAGCAATAAGAAAATTACAGCTAAATATAAAAGTTGCAAGAAATAATATTTTGATAAATTTTATCTTCCTCATTAAGTAAAATATTTTAAAATTTTAGGTACTATTTGTTACAAAATTTACAACGCTATTGTTTCTCTATTATTGCTATTATTATTCCCACGCTGATAACAATTAATAATTTATTTCTACTGCTATTTTTAGTGAAATATGAGTTAATGCGTAAATGATTAAATGCTAAAATGTGTAAATAAAAAAGTAAGAGCATAATTGATTAATACCTTAAATTTGCAAGCAGATTACATTCTGACACTAATTTCACCAATTAACACTAATTTTATATCACTAAAATAAGTGAACAATTTTCTGTCTAATGCACTCATTACATTACACTAATAAAAATCCTTGCGGATTTATGGTAATACAATCATTCTATCATTTAATCATTTTTTCATTCAATCATTCCATCTTTAATGACCAACTTCCTGTCTGCCATATCAGCAAGTTCTTTATTATGTGTAACAATAACAAAAGTCTGTTTAAATTCATCCCTGAGTTTAAAAAATAAATTATGAAGTTCAACAGCCGAAGCTGAATCCAAATTACCGGATGGTTCATCGGCCAAAATAATTGATGGATTATTTATTAAAGCTCTTGCAACAGCAATGCGTTGTTGTTCACCACCTGAAAGCTCAGAAGGTTTGTGATTCATTCTTTCGCTAAGATTGAGAAAATCAAGCAATTCTTTTGCTTTTTTTTCGGCATTGTTCCTTGAAAGATTAGCGATAAATGCAGGAATACAAATATTTTCGAGAGCAGTAAACTCAGGAAATAAATGATGAAATTGGAAAACAAATCCAATATTTTTGTTTCTAAACTCAGAGAGTTTTTTTTCAGGAAGATTGTTAACTACAATATTATCAATCGAAACATTTCCTGTATCAGCACGGTCGAGAGTTCCGATAATATGGAGAAGGGTAGATTTTCCTGCTCCTGATGCCCCTACAATTGATATTATTTCACCTTTTTTGATTTCAAGATCAATACCTTTCAGAACCTCCAATTTCCCGTAAGACTTATGTATGTTTGTAACTTTAATCATTTTATCATAGTAAATAAAAATGCAAATATAATAAAGGATTGGCAATAGACAATATTTGGTTTTTGTATCAGAACAGTTTTTTTTATTTTCGCATTTAAGCATTAAATCATTTTCGTATTTATCAATATTCCACCAAATTTGTGGTAGCACCTTATTAAAATTTAAAATTTAGAAATTAGAAATAATTAAAACAAAGACCTTCCAATTTTAAAATAATTATAATAAATTTGCATGTTCAAAATAATTATATTTAAAACATAACAATGAATTTACACGAATTTCAGGGAAAATCAATACTTAAAAAATATGGAGTTGCCGTTCCCGTAGGTTACTGTGCAGAGTCGCCTGTAACAGCTGTTGAGATAGCATCGAACATAACAAAAGAAACTGGTTCAAAATATTGGGTAATAAAAGCTCAGGTACATGCAGGAGGAAGAGGAAAAGGCGGAGGAGTAAAATTAGCGAAGTCTCTTGATGAAGTAAAAGCAATCTCACGTAAGATAATCGGCATGAGACTAGTTACTCCTCAAACAAGTAAAGAAGGGAAAAAAGTAAGGAAAGTGTTGATACAGGAAGATGTTTTTTATCCGGGAGAATCGGAAATTCAGGAATTATATGTTGGTGTTTTATTAAATCGTAAGACAGGCAGAAATATGATAATGTATTCGCCGAAAGGAGGAATGGATATTGAGAAAGTTGCCAAAGAATCACCCGAATTAATTTATACCCAGGAAATTAATCCAAGCATCGGACTTCAAGCTTATCAATGCCGTCAGGTAGCTTTTGATCTTAATTTAAGCGGTGCAGCTTTTAAAAATATGGTAATCTTTATTGATGCACTTTACAAAGCTTATATTGAGTCTGATGCTTCATTGTTTGAAATTAATCCTGTAGTTAAAACATCGGATGATAAAATTTTTGCTGTTGATGCAAAAGTCGTGGTTGATAATAATGCATTGTTTCGTCATCCTGATATTGCTGATATGAGAGATTTGAATGAAGAAGACCCAATAGAAGTTGAAGCCGGGCGTTTTGATCTTAATTATGTGAAATTAGATGGGAATGTTGGGTGTATGGTAAATGGTGCCGGATTGGCAATGGCAACCATGGACATTATTAAACTCTCTGGTGGTGAGCCTGCAAACTTCCTTGATGTTGGTGGAACAGCCAACGCCAAACGTGTTGAAGAAGCTTTTAGAATAATTAAAAGAGACCCAAATGTTAAATCTATTTTAATAAACATTTTTGGTGGTATTGTACGCTGCGACAGGGTTGCCCAAGGTGTTGTTGATGCTTATAAAAATATCCGCGAAATTAACATTCCTGTAATTGTTCGTTTGCAGGGAACTAATGCTGAAGAAGGAAAACAAATTATTGATGAATCAGGATTAAAAGTTCATTCTGCAATTCTATTACAAGATGCTGCAAAGCTTGTGGCTGAAGTTATTAAATAGTGGTTTCTGAAGATTGTAAATTTATCTTTCAGTTGGCAACAATAATCGCAAAGCACATGAAACATGATTTTTACAAGAAAGAAAAAAGATATTGAAAGATTAAAATTTTCATTTGGAGAATTAAAAGATGATAATTTTAATTTTGAGCATATTGAAAGGTATTTCAAGAATAAAGATAACTCAGATTCTTTTCATGTTCTGAACGATAAAACATGTAATGATTTAGATTTTAAAGACTTATTCATGTTTGTTGACAGAACATGTTCTAAAGTTGGACAACAATACTTATATAACATTTTACGAAGTGTTCCATCAGATTCTAAACACATTGACTCAAACGAAAAAATTATAAATGAATTAACAAATAAGTTCGATTTTAGAGTAAAAACTCAAAGACTCCTTGAAAAGTTAAAAAAAGACGATGTGTATTATTTATCTTCTTTATTTCAAGAAGAACATTTGAAACCACCCAAATGGTTTTTCATAATTCGGTTGCTATCCTTTACAAGTCTGTTGTCACTAATACTAATCGCATTTAATCCCTTTTCATTTTTTATCTTCATAAGTGTTTTTATAGTCAATCTTGTTATTCATTATTGGAATAAAAGAAATCTTTATCCGTACTTAGCTTCTATCCCTCAATTATTAAGATTAAACAATGTTGCAAGTCAATTACAAAAAGAGAAAACTTTCAAAGAGTTAAGTCCAGACTTGACCGATTCTATTAAAATAATAGACCAAGTCCGAAACAAAATGTCATTTTTTCAACTTGAAGCAAGAATGCAAGGAGACTTCGAGACATTGGTTTGGTCAATTCTTGAATTATTTAAAATTGCTTTCCTGTTAGAACCTCTAATTCTATTTGGAGTTTTGAAACAACTCAACACAAAAAGAGCTGAGATTGAAGAAGTGTTTTGTTTTGTTGGTCAAATTGATTCACTTATTTCTATTGCAAACTTAAGAACTGGATTAGAATCATATTGTTTGCCAATAATTAATGATAAAGAAATTTTAGTTTCGAGCTCAAACATTTACCATCCATTAGTTAAAGATTGTGTTACCAACAGTTTAGATGTTATAAGTAAATCAATTTTATTGACTGGTTCAAATATGTCAGGAAAAACAACCTTTATAAGAACAATTGGTTTAAACCTTATAGCTGGATTGACTTTAAATACATGCTTTGCTGAATCTATAAGCTTTCCACGAATTCGAGTATTTTCAGCAATACGCATTAGTGATGATTTGTTGAACGATAGAAGTTATTATTTTGAGGAAGTTTTAACGATAAAAGAGATGATTGATAAAAGTGAAAATATTAAACCAAACCTATTTTTACTTGATGAGATTTTCAAAGGCACTAATACCATTGAGAGAATTTCAGCAGGAAAAGCTGTTCTTTCATCACTGTCAAAAAATAATAATATTGTTTTTGTTTCAACCCACGACATAGAGTTAACAGACATGTTAACTGATGATTATGACTTGTATCATTTCAGCGAATTTGTTGATGACAAAAATGTTGATTTTGATTATAAAATAAAAAAAGGGAAATTAAAAAACCGAAATGCTATTAAGATACTTCAGATAAATGATTATCCTGATAATGTTATCAAGGAAGCAATAGAAATATCAAAGAAATTAGATAAAATTACAGTTGCCAACGATGTATAAAAATAATAGCCGAGATAGTTGAATTTTCAAAGGTTGTAGCCCGATTCAGCTTTCTTGTAGCTTGATAAGTTTGAAGCCCGCAATCGGCTATTATTCTTATACTAACCGTTTTTTCAATCAATAATCTAAAACGGTTTACCTTCTTCATCCATATCATTCATTTTTGAAGGTATTGTTTTTGTTGCTTGATTGTTTTCAAAATTAATATTTGGATCCAGATCAGGTGAATCAATGCTGTCGCTGTCATAATCAACAAATTTCGCATAATTACTAATAAATCGTAAAGGAATATCTTTTAGTGCACCATTACGATGTTTTGCAATGCTGATTTCAGCATATCCTTCCGTAGAATTTCCGTTTTCATCTATATCAATTTTGTAATACTCAGGACGATAAATAAAAAGTACAATGTCGGCATCCTGTTCAATAGCTCCTGATTCTCTAAGGTCGGAAAGAATAGGTTTTTTTGAACCTCCACGTGTTTCAACGGCACGACTTAACTGAGATAAAGCAATAATAGGGATGTCAAGTTCTTTTGCAAGAGCTTTTAATGATCTTGAGATTGCACTAATTTCCTGTTCACGATTTCCTCTTGAATCACCACTTCCCGACATTAGTTGCAAGTAGTCAATTATTATCAGTTGAATATCGTGCTGAGCTTTTAAACGACGACATTTTGCACGAAGTTCGAAAATTGTAAGAGCCGGTGTATCATCAATAAATAATGAAGCTTCAACAAGTTTATCAATTTTTGAATTGAGTTGTTCCCATTCGTAATTTTCTAAATTTCCTTTACGGAGTTTGTCAGCAGGTAATTGAGTTTCGCTTGAAATTAATCTTGTAACTAACTGAATTGATGACATCTCGAGAGAGAACATTGCAACTGCTTTATTAAAACTGACAGTCATGTTTCTTGCCATAGTCAAAACAAAAGATGTTTTACCCATACCAGGCCTGGATGCAATAATAATTAAGTCGGATTTTTGCCATCCTGAGGTTATCCTGTCAAGACTGGTAAATCCTGATGGGATTCCGCGTAAATGTGCTTCCTGATCACGACCTGCTTCTATTTCTTCAATTGCTTCTGAAAGCAATGTTTTCATATCATCATAATTTCTTCTTAAATTACCTTCGCTAACCGAAAACAATTGTTTCTCTGCCCTATCGAGCAAATCGAAAACATCTGTAGTATCTTCAAAAGCATCATTTATAATGTTGGATGAAATTCTTATCAATTCTCGTTGAATAAATTTCTGTGTAATAATTCTGGCATGATACTCAACATTAGCCGTGGAAGCTATCCGGTTTGTTAGCTGAGTTATATAATAAGCTCCTCCTACAATTTCCAGGTTGCCATTTGATTTTAATTGATTTGTAACTGTAAGTATGTCTACAGGTTCGGATTTTGAAAACAGCTCGCTGATAGCTTCAAAAATAATTTGATGCGCTTCTTTATAAAATACTGCAGGTTTGATAATATCAATAACTGAGGTAAGAGCATTTTTCTCAAGCATTATAGCTCCAAGCACTGCTTCTTCAAGTTCTACAGCTTGTGGTGGTATTTTCCCGTGTTCTGAAAATGAAGGACTTGAAAAAGTCCTGTTTGTTCTTTGTGTTTTGTTGTCTTGTTTAAAATTCTTCTTTTCTTCCATATCTCAAAATTACAATTATTTGCTTTTTATGTTTATGAAAAAAATATTATTTATTAACAATTATAATCTTAATAATCAAATTATTAAGTGTTGATTTGCGAAAATAGGATTGTTTATCAATTTGAAAAATGTTGTTTTTGAATACTTGATGCTTAATCAATGTTATTTATAACTCATGATAAGCGGCAAAAATTAGAATAGACAATTTATAACTATTCGGTGAACAAATTTTACAAAACAGAAAAATTTTTGTAAATAAAAAAAAAGAGACTTTCGTATCAATACAAAAAGCCTCTTTTTTTTATTTAACTAGATTCTAAAAGAAATAATATACTCCTATTAAAAGTCTAAGATTTGAAATCTCTTTTGAATCAAAAACTGTTCCATCAATATCTGTTAAACCATAGGCAGCAGTAGTATATTCAACTTCACCTGAGAATCTCATTTTTCCGGAATTAAACATTATTCTTGGAGAAACACGATATAAATAATTTATGTTACCACCTCTTGCATACGTATTTCCAATAATAGTTTTATTGCATCCCATATTTTGGCTGTATCCTGCAAATAATCCGGCTTGGATTTTTTTTCCATTTGTATGAATGTCAGTCCAGAACGAAAGCGTTGTTAGTGGAGTATATTCAAGATAATTTTTTGATATATCAATAATATCTGTAACAGCATATCCACCAATCATGGTCATGCTATACATGTCTTGTCCGTAAATACCTTCCATTTTAATTGTTAAAGCTGGAATTTTTACTTTTAAAAATGCCATTGTTGAAAGGCTGTTAGATGTTTCATTTGTCGAATACAAACTATCAGTAATAAGTCTTGGAGTTAATTTTTTGTAATCAACACCTGCTCCGATAAGAAATTCATTATTGTCTGATTTCTTATTGTATTGAATAGTTAAGTTCATCTCAGGCAAAACTGAGTTTCTGAGATATTTAGTACTAGCACCTTCCGGACCGCTACTTACAAAATCTCTTTGAGACATCGCAGAAATCTTGATTTTAAAATCCCCAAATTTTTGTGTAAGTCGAATTTGTGGATTACGTGAGAATGGTTGGAAAGGAGTTCCCGTATTAAAAGATACTGTTCCGGGAAAACATTCAGTAATAAACATTGAATGCCAATATTGTCCGACCAATAGCTCAGTATTTGTCCAGTTTAATTTTGCAAATGCATGTCGTAGTCTGAAGCCATTAATATCGGCTGCAGTGTGACCGAAAAAAGCACCTTCTATAACTGCTGAAGTTTTAGCTCCAAAAGCATCAGGACCTGTAATTACGCCTTTTAATCTTGTTTGAATAGAAATGATGTTGAAAGTAGGTGTTGCATTAATGTCGTTTCCATTAATGTCAAAACTTTCTCCCTTAGGATAAAGATAAAACTGTCCTTCACGTGCTGCAACGTATTGTCTCGAATCCCAATAGATATCGTTTTTTACAAATCCGTGAAATTTAATGCCGAAATTATTATCCTGTGCAATAGATATTATTGGCAGAATTATTACCAATGCGATTAATAATTGTTTTCTCATAACTTTTTTTGATTTTGGTTTTAATTTAGCGCAAATATAGTATTTTTCTTATATATTATATTATGCAAATATATCTTTTTGATCTTAATAAATTATACCGGAAATATGTTATTTTTAAATAAAAAAAAAGGTGAACTTATTTAAGCTCACCTTTATAAATTTATTGCTAATTTATTTTACTTCAAGTAATTCTACTTCAAATAATAATGGAGTATAAGGAGGAATATCTTTTCCTTTTCCATTTTCACCATAAGAAATTATTGAAGGGGCTAAAAGAGTGGCTTTACCTCCTGCTTTCATTAATGCGATTCCTTCGTCCCATGCAGGGATTACTTCGCCTTTTCCAAGTGTAAATTCAAATGGTCGGTTAGCATCTTTTGAAGATTGAAATTTTCTTCCATCAAGAAAATATAAAGTATAATGAACTTTTACTTTTTTGCCGACTTCTGCTTGTGCACCTGTTCCGGCTTCAGTTTCTATGTAATATAAACCACTTTTTGTAGGCTTTACAGTTATTTTATTATCGCTAATATATTTATCAGTTTTCACCTTTTCAGAAGATTTATTTTCAGTTTTAACTTTAGCTTGTTGTTGTTGTTCTTGCTTTTGTAATAAAGCTTGTTGTTTATCATGAACAGCTTTTGTTGTGATGTCAACTAATTCAACATTATAAACTAAAGTAGAGTATGGAGGAATAATATTGCTTCTTCCTTTTTGACCAAATCCAAGTTCAGATGGAACGATAACTTTTGCTTTTCCACCTTTTCTTAATTTTTTAATACCAATATTTATACCATCAGTATCCCATTTTTTTCCAAATTCAAATTCAGCAGGTTTGTTTCTTTCATAAGTAGAAAATATGTTTTTTTCATCAAGTAAAGAAATTGAAAAATGAAGTTTTACAAAGTCAGTTTCTTTAATTTTTCTTCCTGAACCTTTTTTAGTTTCAATGTAATAAATACCTTCGGTAGGTTTTACAGTAATATTATTTTCTTTTAAATAATTTTCAAGAAGTATAGGTTCTTGTTTTTGTAAAGTATCCATTTCTTTTTGTTGTTCAACCATAAATTCTGCTTGCGTCTTAAGAGATATTAATTTTACGTCGAAAAATAAATAGCTGCTGCTATCTATAAAATCAGGTAACTGTGGCGCACGAGCTATTTTTGTAAAGAAGGAATCAGCGCTAATAATAAAAGCTGCGCTATCACCTACCGACATCATACCAAGACCTTCAAAAAGCCCACCCTGAAACGCAGGAGCACGCATTGGAATATCTGCCGGCGCATTAATTTTGTCAGTTGAAAATAGTACTGAATCCTTAGATCCGTATGACATAGTCATTGTGAGAATATCGCCTTCAACAGGTTTTTTTGTATCATTTTGTGTGTAAAATTTGTAATACAAGCCGGTTTCTGATTTTTTGAATCCTGGAAATTCAGACTGGCAAGCAGTAAAAAATACAGCAACAAGAACAATAATTAGTAAATTTAAAATAGTCTTTTTCATTTTTTCCCTTTTATTAGTTTTCATTTTTTTTGTTAATACTTTCAATTGTTTCTACATCATATATTAATATTGCTTTTGGAGGTATTTTTTTATTATCACCACTTAGCCCAAAAGCAAGGTGCGAAGGTAAAATAAATTTTGCTTTATCTCCATAATTTAACAATAAAATTCCCTCATTAAGTCCTTTTTCTATTAAACTTTTATCTACAATAATTTTTTTAAAATCATTGTCTTTGGTTGAATAACATACTTCCCCAGAAAGTAGTTTCACTTCAAAATTTATTATAACTGTGTCGTTTGTAATTATCTTTTTTCCATTTCCATAATGATAAATCATATACGATAATCCAGATCCGGTTTTTTCCATTTCCCATTTATGCCGTTTAACATAGTCATTTATACGCTGAAGTTCCATTTTTAAAAAGTTCTTATTTGCTAAAATTAATGGCTCTTTTAATTTGTTGAAATTTACAGTTTTATTTTCAGATTTTTTCTTGTTATTACAATTTGAAAACAGAAAAATGAAAGAAAATAGTAAAATAATAATTGTTAAATATTTGGATTTCATAAATATTATCTTGATAATTCCTTTTTATATAGAGGTAGCAATTTCTCGAATTTCGAAATAGTATCTTCTAAAGACAGATAAGAATCGCCTCCTGCAGCATTTTTATGTCCACCTCCTTCAAAATGTTCTTTTGCAATTTCATTTACATGAAAATCACCTTTTGAGCGAAATGAAATTCTTACAACATTTTCTTTTTCAGTAAATAAAGCTGACATTTTAATGTTTTTCATCGAAAGAGGAAAATTTACAACATTTTCGGTATCACCAACCTGATAATTAAATTTCTTTAAATCAGCAGCCGACAAATAAATAAAAGCAGTTGAATATTCATCAATTACCTTTAGTTTTTCACTCAAACAATAACCTAATAATTTTAAGCGATTCGTAGAAAAATTATCATAAACTAAGCGATGAATATTTTCGCCATCAACGCCAAGTTTAATAAGATTGCCGGCAATTAAATATGTGTTTTCGTTGTTACACAGATAACTAAAAGAACCGGTATCAGTTATTATTCCGGTATAAATGCATTCTGCAATTTTAATATCTATTAATTTTTTATCACCCAATTTACAAATTACTTCATAAACAAGTTCCGAAGCGGATGAAGTATTAGTTGTTGAATAAACAAAATTAAACTGATCCATTTCGGGATTCGGATGATGATCGATTAAGACTTTTATTGCATCGGAATTTATAATCTCATCTTTTATTTTTTTTACTCTGTCAAGAGAGTTATAATCGAGACTAAAAATAATATCTGCATTTTTAATTAATTTATTGCATTTATCAAGTTGATTTTCAAGAATAATGATATTGTTGCTTCCGGGAAGCCAGGATAAAAAGTCAGGGTAATTATTAGGTACTATTACATTTACTGTATGGCCTTTTTTACTTAGATAATTAAACATTGCCAGTGAAGAACCCAATGCATCACCATCAGGATTGACATGTGTGGAGATGACTATTTCTTTGGGAGTTTCTAAAATTATTGCTAATTCCGTAATATCAATTTTTTTCAAAACGTAATTAATTTGGATTATTTAAAAATAAAATACAAAAGTATTAAATTATACTAATTTTCTTTTAACGATAAAATTAAAGTATTATTTTTACACAAAAATTAATCAAAAATAAAAATATGTCTGGAAACAAAACATTTTCAATTATTAAACCTAAAGCTGTTAGAAGCGGATACATAATTCCAATCCTATCAAAGATACATGAAGGAGGATTTAAGCTTATTGCAATGAGATATACTCAATTAACAAGAAATCAAGCACAAGATTTCTATGCTGTTCATAAAGGAAAAGCATTTTATAATGATCTTTGTGAATTTATGTCATCAGGTCCTATTATTGTTTTAATACTCGAAAAAGAAAATGCAGTTGAAGATTACAGAAAACTTATTGGTGCAACAAATCCTGACAAAGCAAGTGAAAATACAGTTAGGAGTTTATATGGCTCTTCTATTCAGGAAAATGCCGTACATGGCTCAGATAGCGATAAAAATGCCGAAATAGAAGGAAGTTTCTTTTTTAGTGCAACAGAACAATTCTGTTAATAATTGTATTTTGTATCGGTTTTTTTTTAACTTAAAAATTGCATCATGGATTTTTCAGAAATTCTAAATAACGAATTTTTTACATGGGTTTTATTGCCGATATTGATTTTTATTTCAAGAGTATTAGATGTTTCCATAGGGACAATGCGCTTGATCTTTGTTTCAAAAGGCTATAAATTACTTGCTCCTCTCTTGGGATTTTTTGAGGTTCTGATATGGTTAGTTGCCATAGGTCAGATTATGCAGCACTTAGATAACATTTTTTGTTATTTGGCTTATGGTTTGGGATTTGCTACCGGAAATTTTGTTGGAATTTATTTGGAAGAAAAAATGTCAATAGGTACTGTAATAATTAGAGTAATTCCTAAAACAGATACTTCAAAATTGATAGGCAACCTCAGAGAACAAAATTATGGAGTTTCGGCTAGTGATATTGAGGGCATGACAGGAAAAGTAAAAATGTTTTTTTCAATAATCAATCGTAAAGAATTAAAAAACTATATCGAAATCGTTAATAAATTCAATCCACATTCATTTTACACAGTTGAGGATATACGGGCTTCAAAAGAAGGATATTTCAAAGCGGGTAAAAAATTAATATCATTTAATCCTATTAATCATTTTAGAAGAAAAGGAAAATAAACTATTAGCCATTTTATTCAGGATAGTACTCTTTAAACGAATTGCCCTTATATAATACGATGATCTTTTCTATTTTCTTTTGTTTAAGTTGATCGTTGTCGGATTCATTATCAAATAGATCATTAATAACAGGTTTTTTAGAGCTTTCAGGCTTACTTTGGTCTTTTTGGTACTTTGTTATATCTTCAGGGTGAACTGTTGCTGATTCCTCAGGAAAATCAATTTTATTTTCATTATTAATGCTGCTGGAGAAAATATTTCCCTTTCCTGTTAGTAACCAATTTATATCTATGTCGGGATATGTTTTTAATATTTTTTGAATAAACTCAAGACTTGGTTTATTTCTTCCGGATAATACATGTGAAATACTTGAGCGTTGCACACCAATTTCATCGGCAAACTTGGCTGATGATAAGTTTTTTTCTTTAATTATTTTTGAAATTCTGTTTATCATAATTAAAAAGTATTTACAATTATGATTACAAAAGTAAACAATATTAAGATTACATGTGTGAATTATACAAAGTTACATTTGTAATTTATGTAATTAAGCTTTTTAAACAGATAATTAATTAATGATAAATGTTCTTGAAGCTATGTTATAATAGAATAATAGCAAATATATATTTTAATAATTACTTAAAACAAGGTGTAAAACAATAACATTTAACAATAACTTTAATTAATGGTTGTAAATGATTGGAATGTAATATATAGAAGTATATTTCATTGCATTAATAAATAATTATCATTAAATATAGTTAATTTTTAAAATAATTAATAAACGTTAAAATATATAATTAAATATACAAATGTAAACATTATTTTAATATATTAAATATCAATACTATAAGATTAATAATCGCAAATATGTTACAAATGTAAACTTTGAATAATTAACTGTTTTATTTAATAAATAGTAACAAAAAAGAAGCATTTAATTATTAAATAAAAACTATTAAAATTATTTAACCGGAAAATTAATGAAAGAAAAATGATATATGAATTATGAAAAGAAATAATACCAATTGAATTTCTAAATTGCTGATAAATATTTTGAAATATTTTT
>CAYOKJ010000067.1:0-5643 GCA_964404485.1 uncultured Bacteroidales bacterium
TCCAACAAATCATTACTAAAATAAACAAGTTCAATACCGGCAGTTTTGAACATTTCTTCTGATTCTGTTCCTGCATGATATTTCTTTTCACACACAACACGTTCTATCCCGCAATTGATGATTAACATTGCACAAGTTCGGCATGGGGTCATGCGAACATAAATTGTTCCTCTATCAAGTGCAATTCCACGTCGGGCAGCCTGACAAATTGCGTTTTGTTCGGCATGAACAGTTCTAACACAATGAGTACTTTGACTACCATCTTCATTAATAATTTTTTTGAAAAGATGACCAACATCATCACAATGAGGCAATCCTTTTGGTGAACCAACATAACCGGTAACCAGAATTTGTTTTTCGCGAACAATTACACAACCTGCTCTGCCTCTGTCACATGTTGCTCTTTTAGAAACGGCATCAGCCAAAGTCATAAAATATTCATCCCACGATGGTCGTATGTGTTTTTTCTTTTGCTCTTTGCTCATTGTTTTTCAATTTTATTTAAAATCTTTTCCGTTTTCAGATGCAAATCTTCAATTGATCCATCATTAACAAAAACAAAGTCAGCCATTTCCCGGCATTTTTGTAGATTTTGTTTGTTAGGGTCTGATGAAGTCATCTCGCGTTTTTCGTTTGCAATAAATGTATCAAATGAAATATTATCAGTTTCCGATTTTCGTAATTTTATTCTTTCAAATCTTTTTTTCGTATCAGCATCCACAGCAAACAAATAAAATTTTCCTTTCTTTCTTAAAGAGTCAATTTCACCCGGCGTTCTTATGCTTTCGATAATACAATTTTTTTTATCTTTAATTGCCTGATCATATATTTTGTCGGTAACATAAGATGGAGAATTTTTAGAACGCAGTTCATTAGCCACCGAAGTCATTGTATCACGATTAACCAACATTCCACGACTTTTGATTTCTTTAATTAAAAAAGCCCTGACAGAATAATGTCCGAAACCTTTATTATTGACAAGGTAATCAACAATAGTTCCTTTTCCTGCTCCGAGTGTTCCTGTAATTCCAATTATTATCATAGAATTGCAAATTTACATTTTTATCAGCCACAGATAAATATTTCTTTATAAAATCACTTAAAAACCCCAACTATCCCCCACCAAAACCTGATGCCCGCATTTTTTACATTTTCCGTTTTCAAGTCCTTCTACTTGTGTAGAATATCTGCTTCGATGAATCAATAATTCACCACATTTCGGGCAATAGGTGTTTTGTCCTTTTTCGGTCGAAGCATTTCCAATGTAAACATAATTGAGATGTTCTTTTGCAATTTCGTAAAATTTTAAAAGAGTAGTTACAGAAGTAGGCTGGTTAGTTAATTTATATGTTGGGAAATATCTTGAAATATGAAAAACTGTGTCAGCACCCAACTCTCCAGCAATCCATTTTACCATTTCAGTAAAATCATTTTCATCATCATTTTCATCTGTAATAACCAGGTTTGTAATTTCAAAATATTTATTGTTTCTACGTAAAGTTCTCAATGTTTCTTTAACAGGATGGAGTTCTGCAAAGCTTATCTTTTTGTAAAAATCTTCAGTGAAAGCTTTCAGATCAACACTAAAAGCATCTATGTATTCCATTAATTCTTCTAATGGTTTCTGATTAATATAACCATTGGTTACCATCACATTTTTCAGGTTTTCTTTTTTCGCAAGTTTGGCAATATCAAGCATATATTCGTACCATACTATTGGTTCGTTGTAAGTGTATGCAATACCGATATTATCTTTTTTGTTAACTGCTGACCTTACAATTTCTTGTGGAGAAGCATTTTTTAAATAAGGATATTCATCAGGTGATGATTGAGAAATTTCCCAATTCTGACAAAATTTACAATGCAGATTACAACCAATACTTCCAACAGAAAATATTACACTTCCCGGGAAAAAATGATACAAAGGTTTTTTTTCGATAGGGTCAAAACCTGACGAACATATCTGTCCATAAGTCTCTGCAAATAATTCACCATTTATATTTTTCCTTACTTTGCAAACACCTCTTTTCCCCACAGGAATAACACAATTATGAGGACAAAGATTGCAAATAGTTTTGTTGTTTTCCAATTTATTCCAAAAGCTTGCTTTCTGCATAATCTTTTTTTTAATTAGCAATCAAAAAAAATTATTATTATTTATTGATTTTATTAATTCATCAATATAACCAATATGATAAATTATCACCAACTACTCTATCAAACCTTCCCATGACTTTCTTCCTTTATTTCATGAATCCATTTATCCATCAAAACAGGTTTATAATTATTTAGTTTCTCAAAAAGAGCATCAATATTATCATCAACAATAATATTTTTTCTGTGCTCTTCTCTCACATATTTTTCTTCAACAGCATGATCCAGAAATTTCAGCAGGTGATCAAAATAACCTTCGATATTCAATAAGCCAATTGGTTTATCATGAATCCTAAGTTGATTATATGTCAGCATTTCAGCTACCTCATCCAGTGTGCCTATACCTCCCGGCATTGCAATAAAAGCCTCCGACATTTTTGCCATCAAAACTTTTCTTTCCTGCATTGATTCGGTTATATACATTTTTGTAAGCCCTAGATGAGCAACTTCTTTTTCAACAAGATGGTTTGGCATAATTCCAATTGCCTCTCCCCCACCTTCAAGAACTGTGTCGGCTATTATTCTCATCAAACCCACGTTTGCACCTCCATAAATTAATGATGTTTTATTCTTTAAAAATGCTTCTCCAAGTTCCTTGGATTTTGATTTATAGATTTCTTTGTTTCCCATGCTCGATCCGCAAAACACACATATGCTTTTCATAAATTTTACCTATTTTAAATGTAAAGTACTTAGTGCCTAAAGTGAACTAAAGTTAAAAATCTATCTACTAATAATAATAAATTAGTTTTTTTAAACTTTAGGCACTCTAAACTTTAGTTCACTCTAAGTACTAATTAATATTTTATTTCATAAATTTGCTCTTTCAAAATTACTAAAAATATGAACATTTTATATCCATTAAAATTCAAAGCCATTTTTAAAGATAAAATATGGGGTGGTGACAAAATTAAAACTGTTTTGAAAAAAGACTTCTCACCTCTGTCAAATTGTGGCGAAGTATGGGTTCTTTCGGGAGTTAAGGGAAATCAAACATTGGTAGAAAATGGTTTTCTTGCCGGAAACGAATTAAACGAACTCGTAGAAATTTATATGGGCGACCTTGTCGGAGAAAAAGTATTTGAAAAATTTGGTGATGAATTTCCAATACTTCTAAAATTTATTGATGCTAATGCATGGCTTTCAATCCAGGTTCATCCTGATAACGATTTAGCTAAAAAACGCGGTTTAGATTCAGGGAAAACAGAAATGTGGTATATTTTAAACGCCGGAGAAAATTCAGAGCTTATAAGCGGTTTTAGCAAAAAAGTAAATCAGGAAACATACCTTCAAAATCTAAAAAACAAAACTTTAAAAGATATTTTAAATTTTGAAAAAGTAAAACAAGGAGATGTTTTTTATATGCCTTCTGGTCGTGTTCATGCAATTGGTCCAGAGATTTTACTTGCCGAAATTCAGCAAACCTCAGACATAACTTACAGAATTTACGACTGGGACAGAGTTGATGATAAAGGAAATTCGAGAGAGTTACATACTGACCTGGCTTTAGATGCTCTTGATTTTGAAGTACTAAAAGATTATAGAACACATTATCGGCAAAAAATAAATGAAACTGCTACAGTTGTTGACAGTAAATATTTTTCAACAAATATTCTTGAATTTGACAGAGGAATAAAAAAAGATTATTCAGAATTAGATTCTTTTGTGATATATATTTGCACCGAAGGAGAAATGAGTATTGAATACCCTGTTGGGAATATAAATTTGAAATTTGGAGACGTACTTCTTATTCCAAATGTAATTAACGACATCAACATTTTTCCTGTTAAACATTCAAAATTATTGGAAGTTTTTATAAAATAACAAACAATGTGCAACTTTTAACTGCCATTGGTTGTCAATAAAAAAAGCTAGAAGCTAAAATTTTGAATATTAAAATAATAAATATTATGATTAAAAAAACAATTTTATTTGCGCTAATTCTAATGATTACAGGAACTGCTTTTTCTCAAACTAAAAAAAGACAATTACCCGCAGTTGACATTAAATTACCGAGTGGTGAAACATTTAATACTTCAAACATCCAAAATGACGGAAAACCAATTATTCTTAGTTTTTGGGCACAATGGTGTTCACCATGCATAAGTGAATTGGATGCTTTTAATGAAGTATATTCTGATTGGCAGGAAGAAACTGGTATAAAACTTTATGCTATTTCTATTGATGATGTAAGAAAAAGTTCAAATGCTTTACCTTTTGCTTACGGTCGTGATTGGGATTTTGAAATTTTACTTGACCCAAACTGCGATTTTAAAAGAGCATTGAATTTTCAAAATGTGCCGCAGACATTTATTCTTGACGGAAAAGGAAATATTGTTTGGCAGCATACTTCTTTTGCAGAAGGCGGCGAATACGAAATAATAAAATTACTACGTAAAGTAGCTAATGGCGAAGATATTTCAGATCAACACTAAAAATTATGGTACTACTACAAATTTTAGTGGAACATTTACAAATGCTTAAATGATTGAATGCTTAAATGATTGAATGCTTAAATGCTTAAATGAAAATGATTTACAAAATGAAAAATTCAATTAAAATATTATTATTGTTTATCCTGATTCCTTTCCTGGCAAAATCACAAGGCATACTTGAAGGTGGCAGTGTTCATGGGAATTTTGAGATAAATTCTCAGTATTATAATAGTGATGACAAACTTGGAATTACAGATTCTATACTTAATGGAAAAGTTTTTGGAATGAATGCTTTTGGCAATATTAATTATACAAATGGTAACTTTTCAGCAGGAATAAGATATGAAGCATATCTTCCTCCTTTATCCGGTTTTGATATCAGATACGAGGGTCATGGAATCCCTTTCTGGTATACATCATACAAAACAAAAGATGTAGATATTACAATTGGTCATTTTTATGAACAATTTGGTAACGGACTTGTTTTGAGAAGTTATCAGGAGTGGATGCTCGGTTCAGATAATTCATTTAATGGAGCTCGAGTAATTGCCCATCCTTTTAAAGGTATTACTCTAAAAGGTTTGATCGGTACTCAGCGTTATTATTGGGAGGCATACGAAAACAATAATAGGGGAATCGTTAAAGGTCTGGATGCAGAATTTTTTCTTAATGATGTTTTGAAAGTTCTAAAAGAAAGCAAAACAAAAATTATGATTGGTAGTAGTTTTGTAAGTAATTATGAAAAAACCAGAACAAAAACAATAATTCAGGATACCATAAAATACGAATATCAATTACCAAATAATGTTGCCGCCTTTGCGGGAAGAATGAATATCAGCAGGAGAAAGATAAATTTCGGTACTGAGTATGCTTATAAGATCAATAATCCGTCGGCAATGAATAATTATATTTATAAAAATGGCGAGGCTTTTTTAGCAAATCTATCATACTCCAAAAAAGGATTAGGTATTATGTTTTCAGCTAAAAGGATTGATAATATGAGTTATAAATCAAAAATGACTGAATTATCAAATGCTCTTGATATTAATTATTT
>CAYOKJ010000067.1:5743-16405 GCA_964404485.1 uncultured Bacteroidales bacterium
GAAGTAAATTATTATGAAGATTTCAATGTAATGATGACCAGAAAGCTTAATAAAAGCTGGAAAGTTAAACTTTCTTATATCAATATGAAATACAATATTGATGTTGTTGAAGGACATACCGGCGAAGAAAATGTTCACGCTCAAATCGGTGTTTTAGATGTTCTCTATAAAATAAATTACACTAATTCTTTACGATTTGTTTACCAGCAAATGTTTACCGAACAAGACAAAGGCGATTGGGCTGCGGCGATGTTAGAATATAATATTGCTCCAAAATGGTTTTTTTCTGTGATGGATGAATATAATTACGGTAATCCTGAAGAAGACATGAAACTGCATTATTATTCTGTTGCATTTGCGTTTGTAAAAAATGTTACACGCGTTTCTGTTTCTTACGGAAGACAACGTGAAGGATTATTATGCGTTGGTGGTGTTTGCCGTCAGGTTCCGGCATCAAACGGACTTTCTTTAACTTTTTCAAGTAGTTTTTAAAATTTATGATGATGAAAAAATTCAGTATAAATATTTTAGCAATTTTATTTGTTTTCGGGATATTTCAATCCTGTGATAAAATTAATGCACCTTATCTTGTAAAACAAGAAGGTAACACACCGAATCCACAAGAAGCAACCCGAAAGGTTTTACTTGAAGAGTTTACAGGACATACTTGTGTAAATTGTCCTACCGCTTCTTTAGTAGCTCACGATCTTGGAAGTATTTACGAAGATCAATTGATATTAATTTCGGTACATGCCGGTAATTATGCGGAACCTCAGGGAGGTGATTTTACTTGTGATTTTAGAACACTAACAGGAAATGAATTAAATGGATATTTTGGAATAACTTATTATCCTATTGCCCTTGTAAACCGTCAGGAATATAGTGGTAGCACAATTCTTACTTCAGGTAACTGGGAACCGGCTATCGAAGATATTCTCACTCAACCTGCTGATGCAATCATTAGTTTGAATAATAATTTTAATGAAAGTACAAAAGAACTCAGCCTGACAATAAGTACAGAATTCCTAAACGACCTCAGCGGAACTTTTAATATCTGTGCCTACATTGTGGAGGACAGTATAATTTCTCCTCAAAAAAACAATAATGAAAATATTGGAATTACTCCAACTATTTTTGATTATGTCCACATGCATGTTTTGCGTGGAGCAATAAACAGCACATGGGGCGATGCAATTAACGAAGGTCTAACTATCACTTCCGGTGAAATTTATGAAAACACTTGCTCAACAACTCTTGGTAATTGGGTCGCTAAAAACTGCCATGTTATTGTTTTTGTTATTAACAACGAAAGTAATGAGATTATTCAGGTAGAGGAAGTTGGGGTGGTTGAGTAGAAATAAATAACCCCGAGGCAGAGCCATCGAGGTATTAAGCGGAATTTATGTTTTTTATGAAAAACCTGCCGTTTTTCAAACTTTTTCGCCTTTACCACGAGGTAGAACCTCGAGGAATTTTAATGATTAAATGTTGTTTCCTTTATTATTATTATTTGATGTAACCGCTACGCGGTAAGCCTCTTATCTGTATACTTTTTGCTACAATAATGTTTGTCCTACGGACAAAAACAATCACTAGATAAAAACTCTTTATTTATTAAAACTACTAATCGGATATCTAATAAATATTTGAAGATAAATATATCGAAACAAATTATTTTCAACTTCAATGTTTAATTAAATCTTTATAAAAAATTAATTAACTTTACATGTAAATTGAAAACATGCTAAACATGAAACCGGGAGTTTTTACACAAATGTATGTACACATAGTTTTTGCTGTAGCAAATAAACAAGCATTATTAAAACAAGATTTCAGAAAGGAAGTTTTTAAATACATTAGTGGAATTATACGTTCAAAAAAATGCAAATCAATAATTGTAAATGGGGTTGATGATCATATTCATATTTTATTGGGTTTGCATCATACAATGTCGGTTACTGAAATTGTGAGAGATGTGAAACGAAGTTCCTCAATTTTTATTCGTGAGCAAAAATTTACGCCATTCAAATTTTCATGGCAGGAAGGATATGGAGCGTTTACATATGGACGATCACAAATTGAAAATGTTTATAAATACATTGAAAATCAGGAGGAGCATCATAAGAAAAAAACATTTAAACAAGAATATATTGAATTTCTGGAGAAATATGAGATAGAATATAATGAGAAATTCCTATTTAACTTTCATGATATTTAACTGTTACACCGATAGTATTTATTTATCATTCACAATAATACAAAAAAAAATCAACAAATTAAAATGCACTGTATATACATAAATTAAAATTCCTCACTTAAAACTCTCAAAAATCCTTTATCTATCTTCAATACTTTTAGTCGATTTATGATATATTTCAATCATAATTCCTAATTGAATATGGTGCTTTTCTATAAAAAACCAATTCGTAATCTATTTGCTTAACCATCTATAGAAACTAAGCATAAATCCATTCTATTCGTCAATTTTATTTAATAATTTTTATTGATTGATAAATCTAAACTATTTCAAAACTTTAGATTTACATTTCATAAAATATCAGCACTTTATAGAGTTGCGTTTTTTTATTAACTTTGAGCTATAATCAAAAAGAAGAAACCAATAATGCAACATACAGGTATTATTAAAAAAGTATCATTTACAATTTTTCTGTCAATATTTATTTGGTTTAGTTCAGTTGCTCAACTTTCATTTTACAAGCATTATACTGTAAACGACGGACTGCCAAGTTCCGAAATATTTGATATCACACAAGATACTGCAATGAATATTTGGCTTGCAACTAATTATGGCGTCTGCAAATTTGATGGTTATAATTTTAAAACTTTTACTACTCAAAATGGCTTGGCAGCAAACTCAATAATAAATATTTTTCAGGGGAAAAATGGAAAACTTTGGTTTTTATCATATACCGGTTTTCTTAGTTATTATGAAAACGGAAAAATTTATATTTACCCTTTAAATGATTCTATTGTTGAAAAGGGTGATAAATATTTTACAAAATCTATTAAAGTTGATACATTGGATAATATTTGGTTTAAATCTAAAAAATCGCATAAAATTTGTAAAATATCTCCCTATAACAAAATTGAAGAAATTGATACTATTTTAAAAGTTCAGAATAACTATAACCTATTATTTAATGACATCTGTGATAAAAAAAATATTAACAGGGTTTTAGATAAACTAAATAAAGAAAATAGTCAAAATTTTAATACTGATAATTATTCGCTTGATTTTCCATCGGAAACTGAAGAAGAATATTATACTATCAACAATAAATATTACAAACTACTTGATGATTATAAATTGCATCAAATATATAAACCCCGAATTATTTATAATCCGCTTCATTTTTTATGCAAAGCTAATCTTTACAAAGAAACAAACGGGAATATCTGGATAAGAAAAGAATATGATGGCATTTATTTGTATAATGAAAATGAACTTGATAAAAAACCTGTTCGATTATTCAAAAATCTAAGGGTTACAAGAGTTTTAAAAGATGCCGAAAAAAATTATTGGTTTTCAACAGAGGGTGATGGGTTATTTTTAATACCATCATTTCAGTTTAATGTTTTCGACAAAAAAGATGGAATTTCTAATGATAACATTATTTCTATGGATATTACTCGCCATAATTTGTATTTTGCAACTAATGACAATAAAGTATTTAAATGTAAAATAAAAGATAATAAAATTATTTCATTCAAAAGTTTTTTTGATGTTGTTGATAACAAAACTTATGGAAGAGATATTTTATGTCATTCTGATAGTTCAATATGGATTATTACTTCAAAATTTTTTAAATATAATTCATCAAAACAAAAAATTCTTTTAAATGTAATTATCAGAAATAAAGCATATAAAGTTATTGAAACAAAAGACAAATCCGTATTAATAGCTACATTAATGGGTTTCCTAAAATACAAAAGCTCAATGATTGTTTATGATTCGAGAGAAGATGCTTTTGATAAACATATACGTACAATATACGAAGACAATACGGGTGTTATTTGGCTTGGTGCTTTGGATGGTTTATACAGCTTTCAGGATAAAAAATACAAATATTACGGCAACGAAGACACTGTTTTTAAAAATCGGATTACAGAAATTAAAGGTTTAAAGAATAAGCTTTTGGTTGGGACACGTGTTAATGGTATAATTGTGAAATCCATAGATAGCAATTTTTATATAAATGAAAACACTGGGTTAAGCAGTAATATTATAAGAACTATTTTTGTTGACAATGATTCTGTAATCTGGGTTGGAACTAATAAAGGATTAAGTAAAATCAACATTACAAATAAAAATAAATTCACATATAAAATTAAAAATTATACTGTTTGGGAAGGCTTACCATCAAATGAAATTAACGAAATAAGAAGGTCAGGTAAATACTTATGGATTGCTACAAATAAAGGTCTGGTTTCTTTTAATCCCGAAAAGATTGAGAAATCAATAATTCCTCCAAAAATTAATTTTGAAGGAATTTCTGTTAATGATAAAAACATATTACTGAAAGATACTTTTCAATTAAAACATAATCAGAACAATATTACCTTTCATTATAAAGGCATAAGTTATAAAGGTCCTGGCGATATTACATACAGTATAAAATTAAATGGCAGCGATAAAACCTGGATTAAAACAAAAAATACTTCTGCAAGATATAACGATTTACAAGCCGGAAATTATACTTTTTATGTAAAAGCATGCAACACAATAAAAAACTGGAACAATAATCCTATTGCAATTAATTTTACAATAAAAAAACATTTTACCGGCCAACTATGGTTTATTATCCTTACTTTGATTATTGCAGCAGCAATTATTTTAAGTCTTTTATTATTTATTTTAAGATACCAGAAAAGAAAGGAAGGTGTAAAAAGAGAATTATTACTTTCGGAGCAAAAAGCCTTACGCTCTCAAATGAATCCTCATTTTATCTTTAATTCATTAAACTCTATTCAATATTTTATTCTGAAAAAAGATGATGAAACAGCAGATTTATATCTTGCAAGTTTCTCATCATTAATGCGAAAAGTTTTGGAAAACTCAAAGCATAATACAATATCTCTATCTGAAGAATTAGAAACATTAAAAATATATCTTGACCTTGAAAAATTAAGATTCGAAAATATATTTGAATATCAAATCAATGTAAACAAATCAATTGATGAATATGATATTCATATTCCTCCTATGTTAATACAGCCTTATCTCGAAAATGCTATTTGGCATGGGTTAATGCTTAAAAAAACTAATGGATTGTTAAAACTCAATATAGAAAAAGTCAATGATTTTTCAATTTTATTCACTATTGAAGATAACGGAATTGGCAGAAAAAAAGCAGAAAAAATTTCTATAAGCAAAAAACATCACAAGTCAACAGGAATGAAAAACATTGAAGAAAGAATAGCTTTGATGAATAACATTTATAAATCTAATATGAAAGTTAAAATTATTGACCTCTACAATAACAAGCATGAACCTATAGGTACAAAAGTTGAATTATATATACCTTTAATTTTTAATGCTTATTGAAAATGAAAGAATTAATAAACACAATAATTGTTGATGATGAGAAGAAAAGTATCTTTTCTCTTAATATATTGTTAGAAAAATATTGTCCTGAAGTAAATGTAATTGGCACAGCAAAAACAGTAGAGCAAGCTATTGAAATTATTAATAAACAAAAACCCGATTTGGTTTTTCTGGATATTACAATGCCTGATGGCGATGGTTTTGATGTTATTGAAAATGTTGACTTTAAAGCTTTTGAAGTAATATTTGTTACAGCACACAATCAATATGCTTTAAAAGCTTTTGAGTTTTCAGCAATCCATTATTTGCTTAAGCCTGTCAATTATCTTGAATTACAAAAAGCTTTAAATCGATTTGAACAATTTAAAAGCAAAGATATTTTTAATGAAAAAATTCAAGTTCTTAGAGATAGTCTAAATAATAAACATCAAAAGATAATTTTACCTTCTTTTGATGGCATGGAGATCATCAACTTAGATGAAATAATAAGATGTGAGGCTGATAGTAATTATACTGTTTTCTTTTTGACCAATAATCGAAAAATAGTAGTTTCCAAATCCCTTAGTAATTTCGAGAAAATACTTTCCGACATTTATTTTTGCAGAGTTCATAAAAAATATCTAATAAACCTGAAACACGTAAAACATTATGTAAAAGGCAAAAGCGGAACAATAATTATGCAAGATGGCTCCAGTGTTTATGTTTCGGAAAGCAAGAAAAAATATTTTATTGATAAATTGAAAGAATATGCAAGGTCGGTATAAATTGTGTTTGCCTTGAGACCCGTAGCACGAATTACTGGTAAGAAAATTAATTTTGACTCGTAGTATGACTAATTCGTACTACGGGTTTATAAATTACCCATCCCATTCACACTTCAAAAATACCAGTACAATAATTCAAAACACTTGTTCACTCATTCATCATTGATTTAAGGATGGACTTGGATTAATTTTGAAATTGATAAAATATATTTATTCACTTTAAATTTCAGAATTATGAAAACAATAAAAAAATTTAATGCTTTAATCTTTGCTTTATTTGTAGTCTTGATTTTATCATTTACTACAAAAGTAAATTCACAGGTAATAGTTAAACTTCAGTATCCACCGCCCAATCAGGTAAGTATTGAGGATGTATGGAAACTTCAACTTATTACAAATACATCTCAAGAAGATGATTATCATATTTATCTCCTTGGTACTATAACTAATGATGATAATGGAGACTTAATATGGGAGGGTAAATCATCACCTTTTTATCTTTATAAGGGATATTCAGGACCTATTGAACCCTCGGATTTAGAACCTGTAAGCGGAAATTTTAACAGTAAATACGAAAAGTTAAAAGAAATTGCAATAAGAACAGGTACTTTACCAGCAGGAAATTATACTTTCTGCGTTTCTGTTATTAATGATGATGGTCAAGGACTTGGCAAGGATTGTATTCAGGTAAATGTGGCACATCCTTCCCCTCCTGAACTTATTTCTCCTCAGGATGGAGCAATTGCAAAAGATGAATATCCTGTTTTCATGTGGATGCCTCCAATGCCAACGCCACCGGGACAAATAATAACTTATAATTTAATAATTATTGAGCTATTAGATGGACAAACAAAAGAAGAAGCTATACAATCAAATCCTCCATGGTTTGAGGAAAAAGATATACAAACAACTTCTTTTCAATATCCTGTTTCATCACGGAAATTTGAATCGGGGGAAAATTATGGATGGCAGGTAATATGTTTTATGGATCCTAATTTAGCAAAGGGGATAAAAAGTGAGGTATGGAGTTTTGAATTTGGAAAAGAACAAAACATCATATCAAATAAATGGCCACTGACTGTCCTTCCTGATTATGAACATAAATTCAACGTGAAGTTTAATCTTAATCCCCAAAGGATGGGTATAGACACTACCTCATGCATTACCCCCAAAGGTGATACTATATTTCTGATTGGGTATCATGCTATTGTCGAAGAACATAAAGAACCTATTCAATTGGATAAGAACGGTATGTTAATTTCTGGCCTTGATATGGCCATAATACGACCCGATGGTATAATCCGCCATATACTTCGTTTCTTCAGACTAGACAAGAAAAAAGGGATAAAATTTGAACTATGTGAATTAGATGAAAATGGCAATGCTATAAGAAATGTTCATATGATACCAAAAGATCCCACTCAAGGAGCATACCCCGTGTGTGAATGGTGGCTTCATGCTCCAGGCGGCTCGTATGATAATGTAAAAATAACATATAAGGGTATTGATTCCAATGGCGTTATTACAGTGCATATTTCGATGGATTGCGATGTCGGATTTTTAGGAGGATACTCTTGGCATTCTGAATGTGATTATTACATATAGAGATAGCTAGTAATGTTATTATCTTCTGTATCAATAGTACTTCTTTCTTAATTGTAGAAGTTGGTACATAGATAAAATAAGGTTTTAGATTGAAAAAAGCCTCACATTATAGAGCATTTATTACAATCCAACACCCAAGTGGAATTTGGTTAACTAATTTTAAATCTTAGGAGATATCATAAAATTATGAACAAGCTCATGATAAAATATATATTATTTTCATCAGCTATTGTGGGCTTGTTATTTCCATTATCTCTTTTAGCTCAGGAAGGTTTTTCTCCAATCAAATTTTCAGGAAATAACAGAATATATGGTCAGTATTCAAACAGGCAAGGGTCTTTTTCACAAGTGCCTGCAAATTTCTTACGTGAAGAATTATATTTACAACTTGAAATCTATGGCATTCCAATAAATACAAGTCTTTTTCTGTCAACAGAGCAAAGTGGGATAAGACAAAATATAAATACTTTTAATTTTTCGATAAATCCAAAACAATTATTATTGAATAAAACCAAGCAACAATTATATAAAACCAAGCCCGGTAAATTTTTCCGTAAAGTCATGTCAACTTTTTCAACTATTGAAATTGGAACCTGCCGTCCTGCTTATTCTCCGTTGATTTTAAACGGTATTCCTGTAAAAGGGGTGAATATAGAGTTTACACCGGGAATTTTTTATTCGGCTTTTGTTTCGGGAAAAACCAAAAAGAAAATTCAAAATGTAGAAGCATCACAACAAACTTATGAGCAATATTTGCAATTTGGGAAAATAGGTCTAGGTAAAAACGACAAGTCTCATATTTATTTTTCTTTTCTTCATGTTAAAGATGATGCAAATTCTATGACTCCCGATTCATCATTTTATATAATTAAAGCCGACACTATCCCGGGCGATACAATAATTCATTATCAGGATACTGCATTTAGAACAATAAAACCTCAGGAAAACTATATTATTGCTGCCGAAGCAAAACTTTATATTTATAAGAAAAAAGTTTTTATTAGTGGTGAAATTGCAATGTCGTCGGTAACACACGATATTGATGCTATGAATATTGATGTCGATAGTGATATCCCCGAATGGTTAGGAGATAATTTTCAACCGAAAATTAACAGGTCGATTGATTATGCATATGCCATCAAATCAAAAATTGACCTTAAAACGACAAAGCTATCAGGTTCATATAAAATGGTTGGACCGGGATTTAATTCCTTTGGAACCCCTTATCTAAGGAATGATTTCAAAACTTATGAGGCAAGATTTAGTCAAAGTTTTTTGAAAAGAAAAATATCTATTTCATCACATTTCAGAAAAAGTAAAGATAATTTAATTAACTGGAAAAATTCAACAACAAATTATACAGTATATGGAATCAGTGTTTCTTTTAGATTTAGAAAACTTCCGTATTTTTTAATAAATTATTCGCCATATTTACAAAGTAATAAAAGCGAAACAGGAGAAACAGAAAACAAAACAGAGATTTTAAATTTATCGAGTGGTTATAATTATAAAATAAAAAAAATAAACGCTTCCACAAATTTTAATTATTCGCTTCAAAACAGTGAAATGGAATTTGACACAATAACGAATAATTATAAAATTTCAACATATTCTTTATATGAAACCTTCAGCTTTAAAATTCCTTTAAGTATTTCTCTTGTTGCAAGTATAAGTAATAGAGATTATTTGGAAGAAAAAACTCAGATTTACACTTTAGGTTTTAGCGGCACATATCGTGCAACTGATAAATGGAGAAATACTTTTGGTATTAGGTTTTCAAATCAAAGCTCAGAGAAGATTAAAACCGGTTTTTATATTAACTCTTCTTTCCCAGTTTGGAAACTTGGTAATATGAATTTACGAGCTGAGAAAAATTCTTATCTCAATAAAATTCAGGAAAACAGGGGTTATAATGAATTTATTTTAAGAGTTATTTTTACTAAGAAGTTTTAGTTTTCAACCTAACTAAAAATGCTATCGGTCAATTAAAATTAAAACTCAAAACTCTTTTGGAGTACTTCGCATATAAAAAGTTATTTCTCCTCCATTAATAATATCACTATGTTTTAATGAATTTCCGGTAATTACTTTTCCATTTACCTCAACTTTTTCAACATAAACATTTTCTTTACTTTGGTTAATTACACTAATTATCAAAATTTTTCCATTTTCGAGATTAATGGTGGCTTTGTTTACTATCGGGCTGCCAATTGCATATTCCTCAGAACCGGGAAGTACAGGATAAAAACCCAAAGAACTAAAAATATACCAGGCACTCATTTGCCCTGCATCATCATTTCCACAAAGTCCATCCTCTTCGTTACTATACATGGTTTTCATAATCATCCTTACACGCTCTTGCGTTTTCCATGGCTTGTTCGTCCAGTTGTATAAATACGGAATATGATGCCCTGGTTCGTTTCCATGTACATAATTTCCAATTATTCCATCTCTGGTGATATCCTCGTTTTTCTCAATATATTTATCTTCAATTTCTGTAGTAAATATTTTGTCAAGATGATCGGAGAAATCATCTTTTCCACCCATCATTGAAATCATATTATCAATTTCATGCGGAACATATAAACCGTAATTCCAAGCATTTCCTTCAATAAAACCTTGTCCGTGTGTATTCATCGGATCAAATTCTTTACGCCATTTACCATTTGATAATTTTGGTCGCATATATCCAATTTCAGCATCATAAACATTTTTATAATTTTTCGA
>CAYOKJ010000068.1:0-16316 GCA_964404485.1 uncultured Bacteroidales bacterium
AAGCAAATTCACACTCAAAGTTTGTTACTTTGATGATTGATGAAATGCTCCGTGAAAATAATCTTGAATTTTCGGACTTGGATGCAATTGCCATAAGTAAAGGTCCCGGCTCATATACCGGTTTGCGGATTGGAGTTTCAACTGCTAAGGGTTTTTGTTATGCTTTGGATATTCCGCTTATTTCTGTTGGGACATTACATTCGATGGCCTTAGGAGCATCCAAAATAATTTCTGATATAAATAATGATAATAATGTTTTGTTGTGCCCGATGATTGATGCCCGTCGAATGGAAGTTTATTCCGCTTTATATGATATTAATGGAAATGAGGTTCGGAAAGTAATGGCAGAAATTATTGATGAGAACTCTTTTGATGAAATTCTGAAAACAAAAAAGATGTTTTTTTTCGGTGATGGAGCTGAAAAATGCAAAATTGTTTTAGGACAAAAAAATAATGTTGAATTTCTTGATGATTTTTTCCCCTCATCTCAATATATGTTAGAGGTAGTAAATTTTAAATTTAATAAAAGTGATTTCGAAGATGTAGCATATTTTGAACCATTTTATTTGAAAGATTTTATTGCAGGAAAGCCGAGAGTTAAAGGTTTGTATTAGTAAATTTTTTTAAATATTTCATAAAATAAAAATGACCAGATTAGATGGAAATAATTCCAAAATCTCTGGTCATTTTTTTATTTAAAATTGTTTTTAAAAACTATTTGCTTTTGCCTGAACAACAACCGCTTTTTTTGCTTTTACATTTTGTTGTTTTGCAAGGAGCAGGGTCGTTACATTTATTTAAGTCAGATTTTACTTTAGCATCAGACTTTACTAATTTAGCTTTGTAACCCAGTTTTTGAACTGCTGCGAGTAATTTTTCAGGACTGGTTTTTTCAGTCTTGAATTTTAAAGTTGCAACTTTAGTTTCAAGATCAACATTTACATCTTTGATACCTTTTTCGAAAGCCATATTTTTTTCAATTTTGGCTTTACAACTATTGCAATTAGCTTCAACTTTGATTTTGCATTCATCATATTTTTTTGCTTCTTGAGCAAAAGAGTTTGTGTTAACTGCTGTGACCATAAATAAAACAATGGCCATTACTGAGAAAATTTTGTTTGTTGTTTTCATAATTTTAAAATTTAATTTATTAATATTTAATTATAGTTAATTGTTATTTAATTTATTCGTAATCGAATTCCTGCATATATTTTTCTGCCAATTATTGGTCCCCAGACCAAAGAAGAATCAAAATATTCTCCGAAAGGGTTATCTGCAGCAATGATGGGATTATCTTGCTTGAAATTTGTAAGATTTTCGCCACCAATATAAATTTCCCATTTCCTGAAATATCTTGTTATTTGAGCATTGATTATCGTATAAGCCGGTGATTCTGTATATCTGCGATACGCTTCAGGATTCCCTTCTGTTGATGGAATTCTGCTGTCACCGTTAAATTGAGTTGTGAAATCAAATTGCCATTTATTTAGATTTGTTGCATATGACAAATTGATCAAACCTTTGTATTTATTCACCAAAGGTTTTTGGAGGAGTTCATTATTAATAGTCATTTTTACATCATTGTATCGTATTGCTGCCAAAATATCGAAACCTTTGAAAAGTTCATAACTGGCTTCAATCTGATACGAATTTGAATAAGATTTCCCGTCAAGGTTATAAATATAAATATTCCTAGTATCTTGATCACGGTCGATAATAACCTGATTGACAAAAGAGGTGCGATAAAACTCAAGGTTTAAAGTTAAGTCACGTGATGAGATTTTAAAATACTTTGTTAAGTTTATTCCGTAGTTCCATGCTTCTTCCATCTTTATATTATTACTGATGTTGAGTTTTCTGGAGCTTGCCAAAAGATAGAAATTGTCAGCAATTATATTTGGAGTTCTGTATCCTTTTCCTGCCGACCCTCTAAGAATCGTGCTTTTATTCAAATCATATTTAAAATGAAATCGTGGTGTAAAAAACGCACCATAAATATTATGAAAATCAGCCCTCATACTTAAGATTACAGTAAGTTTATCATGATTTTTGTAAGTGTACTCAAAGAATGCTCCCGGAATACTTTCTAATCTTGAGAATAAACTGTCGTTTAATGATTCGTCATAATTGTCATAAACATAACTCAGGCCTGTTGTAAAAGTATGATTTGTGTTTCCAATATATGATTGGAACATCAGATTAGCATAATAATTATCTTCAATTCCATCATAATTATTCAAACCGAAAAATGAATTTTGGCGATGATGAATAAATGACTGGATTAAAGCAATATTAGTAAGAGGGCGATCAAAAAGATAAGCTGATTTTGTAAAAAATTCATAGCGTTTTGTGTTAATATTAAAACCGTAATAATCGAAATTTTGAGTATCCCTAAAATTCTCAAAATTCATTTCTCCTCCACTTCTTTTCTCTTCAAGAATTTTAATTCCAAATTGCCCTTTGACGTTTTTATTACCGGTATATTTCCACCGGTTTAATACATTAAATTGCTTTATCAAAGGAATGTCAAGAAAATCATCTTGATTATTGTCTGTTTTGTTTTGAAGATTCTCGCCATGAATTAGAAAAATAGTACTCCAGTTGTCGTTAACCTTAAATGCAGAATTTATATTTCCTTCTAGTTTACCAAAATTATTTGTGTAAACATTAAAGAAAAATTTCTCATCCGAATCAGGTTTTTTAAATTCTACATTTATCTGACCTGAGATTGATTCAAAACCATTTTTTACCGAAGATGTTCCTTTCGAAATCTGAATGGATTCCATCCAGTTTCCCGGAATATAACCAAGCCCGTAAGAAGTTGCAAGACCTCTCAAATTTGGGAGATTTTCAATTAAAATCTGGTTATACATTCCAGCTAGTCCGAGTAATTTTATTTGTTTAGCTCCTGAAATAGCATCACTAAACGAAACATCAACCGAAGCATTTGTTTCAAAACTTTCTGAAAGATTACAACAAGCTGCTTTTCTTAATTCAGTTCCGGTAATCTCACTTGTAAGAATTGTGTTTATTCTCGAATAATGAGCCCCATAAGCTTTGCTGATAATCTCAATTTCCTGTAGCTCCCTATTTAATGATAAAATAATCTTTAGATGATTGTAGTCATCATTATCATTATTTTTATTTTCGAGCTGTTTTCTCTCAATTTTCAGAGTGTCATTTTTATACCCGATAAAACTAATCACAAGATTATAATTATCCTTCTTTGTTTTTTTAGGGTACATTAGTGCAAAATGTCCTTTTGCATCTGTGCTTATTCCTTTTGTAGTATTTTCCCAATAAACGTTTACTCCCGGAATTGCAACTTCGCTTTTGTTTTTATCTAATTCATAAACAAAACCATGAATTTCTTGTGAATATGAATTAGACAAAATCATTAACAGTAATATTACTGTTGAAAATATTTTAGTTTTCATATTTTAAAAATTATTAATAAATAACTTATATCAATGCTGATTTCAACACAAAAATTGAATCAGACATGATAATTGTCTTAACTGAAATGATTAATAAAATTTAAAATATAAGTGGGGTAATTTTTTGCTGATGCAAGAAAAAGACAAGTTTTTTCCCGCTAAACAAATGAATCTTTAAATCTGGTTTAGCATCTGGTTTACTGTCTTCTTTATTATCATCAATGCTAACAATGTCTTTGAGTAAATGAATTATTTTAGAAGTTACTAAAATAGTATTTTTGATTACTGGTTTTTCAAAAGCAGATTTTATTTTAAAAAAATGATTTTTTGTTTTGCAACAGCTATTTTCTTTTGATAATATTTCCTTTGCGGAAAGTAAGTTATTTTCGGAATTCATACAACAAGCACTAGCATTATCACAATTCAAGTGATCAGTTTCATTATTGTGATGACAATCAAAATTTTCGAGAAGAAAAGAAATCTCTGATAAATTGTGTTTGTTACAATGATGTTCATATATAAAAAATCCCGAACTGGAAATAAGAAAAGCCAGTGCTAAAAGAATAGAGCTTATTTTTTTTATGAGATTTTTCATTTTTTTGTTATTATAGATACAAAAATAAATAATAAAGTCATACTACAACAATTATTTTATTAAAATATGTTAAAAGATAGATGTTTTTAGAAGATGACTGTTTATGCATGTTTGACAAAATTTAAGTAATTAAAAATGTTTTTAACATCAGTTTCTACAAATTTTTTTAAATTTGGAAGTTGAAAATAATAATAATATGGAATATGAAATTTTAAAAATTGAAACTTACGAGAATATTGCTTTAGTTACAATAAGCAGACCTGAAGCCATGAATGCACTTAATACAAGATTTTTTAATGAAATGGATGCTGCCATAGCTGAAATTTCTGAAAAAGAAAATGTTAAAGTAATGATAATCACCGGTGAAGGTAAAGCTTTTGTTGCCGGTGCCGATATTTCTGAAATGGCTGATATGACAATTGAGCAAGGATCGGCATTTTCTAAAGTAGGTCAAAACACATTCAGAAGTCTTGAGAAAATGAAAATTCCGGTAATTGCAGCTATTAACGGTTTTGCACTTGGCGGAGGTTTAGAACTTGCCATGGGATGCGACATTAGGATTGCAAGTTCAAAAGCAAAATTCGGGCAACCGGAAGTAAACCTTGGCATGATTCCAGGTTATGCCGGAACACAACGATTACCAAGATTAGTTGGATTAGCTGATGCATTATTATTACTGATGAGTGGTAATATGATAAATGCTCCTGAGGCTCTTCGCATAGGATTAATTCAAAAAGTTACCGAACCGGAAGAACTGATGGACGAGGTTATGAAAATTGCAAAAACAATTGCATCAAAAGGGCCTCAAGCTGTTAAAAAAGTTAAGTATGTTGCCAGAAAAGGCTTATTGTCTGACTTTGAAAAAGGTTGCGATTTAGAAGCGGAATATTTTGGATCGCAATTTAAAAATGAAGGCGAAGAAGGAATGAAGGCTTTTCTGGAAAAAAGAAAACCAAATTGGTAAATGTTTGTAAGAAAACGCCAATAACTGCGTTACGCTCATCTTAAAAATCAGTCATTTACAATAGTAAACTCCTGATTTTTAAGATTTCGCAAGTCTTGTTCTTGACGTTTTCTTATTAAACATTTATTTTTTGTGCAAAAAATAAATAAATAAAATATTATTAAATAAAAATATAACGAATGAAATACAACGAAAGATTACAAAATGTAACAGTACTTGGTGCAGCCGGGAAAATGGGCAGTGGCATTTTATTGCTTACTGCTGTGGAAATGGCTGACCTGAGTTTAAAACCGGAAAATAAATCAAAAACATTTGTTTTAAATGCTATGGATGTTTCACCCGAAGGGCTTGCCGGATTGATGAATTATCTGAGAGTACAAGTGCTGAAACTTGCTGAGAAAAAAACTGTGTTATTACGAAAAGTTTATGCTGACAGAAAAGATCTTATCGAAAATCGTGAGATCATCGATCAGTATATTTTTGATGTTTTGAATATTGTTCGACCGGTAACAAAACTTGAAGCAGCTTATGATTCAAATCTGATATTTGAAGCTGTAAGCGAAAACAAAGACTTGAAAGTAAAATTGCTTTCTCAGATTGATCAGAATAATAAAAATAACCCTTGGTTTTTTACAAATACTTCATCTGTGCCAATAAATATTATTGACAGAGAAGCAAATCTTGAAGGCAGAATCCTTGGATTCCATTTCTATAATCCACCTGCTGTTCAGAAATTAGTTGAGCTGATAAACACTGATGATACCGATAAAGAGATGATTGAGTTTTCTCTTGAATTTGCAAAAAAATTGAGAAAAATAATAGTTCCTTCAAACGATTATGCAGGATTTATCGGAAACGGTCATTTTATGCGCGATACTCTTCATGGAATTTCAGAAGTTGAAAATCTTACAAAAGAAATGTCTTTTGCTGAAGCTCTTTATTCTGTTAACAAAATAACTCAGGATTTCCTTGTCAGACCAATGGGAATATTTCAATTGGTTGATTATGTTGGAATTGATGTTGTTCAATTTATCATGAATGTTATGAATCCTTTCCTTGATGATGAAAATCTTCATAGCTCATTACTCGATAAAATGATTGAGATTGGAGTTAAAGGCGGACAAAATTCAAATGGTTCACAAAAAGATGGATTCCTGAAATATGAAAAAGGAAAAGTTGTTGCAATCTTCGATCCGGAGAAAAAGGATTATGTCGAAATCAATAGCTTTAAAGAAAAATGTGATGCAGTAATTGGTGATATCCCTGACGCGAAAGTATCATGGAAATCAATTATCCGAAATCGTAAAAAAGATGAAGTTTTGAAAGACTACTTCAACACATTAAAAACGATGGACACAAAAGGAGCTAAACTTGCTGTTAAATATGGAGATCGATCAAAAGAAATCGGAAAAAAACTAGTGGCAGATAATGTAGCTCACAACGAAGATGATGTAAATACTGTGATGCTTACAGGGTTTTTTCACGCTTATGGTCCGGTGAATGAATATTTCGGTTAACAAATCAATTCTACTAATCAAGAAAAACAAAATTATAATATGAAAAAATTAAGAAGAAAAGTATATATGACAGCCGGTTATAATACTATTTCTCTGGGAACAGGGCGTAGTGAATTTAACCCTAAAAAACCCCGTCCCGGAATAGAACAATATATTAAAGAAGCTGGTCAGGGAACATTAAAACAAATTGGAGGTGCAAAAAATGTTGACGAAGGAGCAATAGGAAATTTTATGGCTCCACGCTTTAACAAACAAGGTAACTTACCAGGATTAATTCCAATGATTGATGATGGATTGCAGTGGAAAGCTTGTACAAGAACTGAAGGAGCTTGTGCTTCGGGTGCTTTGGCATTAATGAGCGGAATGAAATCTGTTCTCGCCGAAACTGCTGATGTGGTTCTTACCGTTGGTTTTGAAGTTCAAAATACAATGAAAGCAATTTATGTTGCCGATGTATTGGCAGGTGCAGGATGGTTTCAGAAAAGAAAAGATGGTCACGCATATTTCTTTCCCGGACAATTTAGCAACAGGGCAGGAGCGTATTATGAAAAATATGGTTTGGAATATACCAGAAATGGTTTAAAAAAATGGTTTAAAAATGCAATCGAAAATGCACGACTTTGTCCAACTGCTCAAGAGCATGAGAATAAAGTTGTTGACCTTGATGCGCTATATGATAAAATGAAACTTAATGGAAAAGCATTTGTTGACAATCTTTCTGTTTTGGATTGCTCAAAAGTTTCTGATGCTGCTTCTGCAATAGCTATTTGTTCGGAAGAAGGACTTGAAAAAATTGGAATAGCTAAAGAAAATGCAATTGAAATTATCGGTTGGGGTCAAGTTGAAAGAAATCTTACTTTAGATCCACCTGACCTCACTGAATTGACAACAATAAAAAAAGCTGCAAAAGAAGCTTTGGATTCTGCTGGAATCACAATTAATGATTTGGCAACTATAGAAACTCACGATTGTTTTAGTATTGCGGGAATTCTTGCTACTGAAGCACTTGGTTTTGCAGAACAAGGAAAAGGTGCTCAGTTTGTTGCTGATGGTAACACTTCGCGTGATGGTAAAATACCTATGAATACTACAGGAGGATTAATTGGCTGGGGTCACCCGACAGGAGGAACCGGCGTTCATCAGGCAGTTACTATTTGGGAACAACTTACCGGAAAAGCCGGCGAAGCTCAAATAGAAATTACTAAAGATCGTCCTTACGGAATGACTATCAATATGGGTGGTGATGATGTTACCGTTGTGGCAATAGTTTTTAAAAGAGGATAAATAAAACTTAAATAATTATTTTGGTTCTATCTCGAATTTAGCTGAAGTGCGTAAATGCATAAATGATTAAATTAATCAATACTGATGACAGAAAAAGAAATATTTATTGAGAAATTTAAAAAAAGAACTAAAAAATTTGCTGTTGATGCTATATTTTTTTGTGACTCATTAAAAGCATGCAAAGCATCTTCTGTTATTACATACCAATTTATCAAATCTGCTACTTCTACTGGTGCAAATTATCGTGCTGCATGTAGAGCCAGATCAAAATCTGAATTTTTTAGTAAAATTTGTATTGTTGTAGAAGAAGCTGATGAATCTGAATATTGGTTAGAGATAATTCATGAAACAAATTTATCTAATGCCAAAGAAGAATTAATAAGACTCATAACAGAATCAAATGAAATAACAAAGATTATGACAAAAGCTAAAAATTCTTCGTATGCGAGAAATATGTAGCATTTGCGTATTTAATCATTTTATCATTTAATCATTTTATCATTTGTTTCTAATAACGATAGATTGAGAGAAAATAGATACATTTTAATAAAAGAATGAATTTAAAAATAGAATTATGAAAAAGTTTGCAGTAGTATTAGCTGGTTGTGGTGTTTTTGATGGTGCAGAAATTCATGAAGCTACATTAACAATGTTGGAGATAAAAAGTCAGGGTGCGGATTATCAGTGTTTTGCTCCGGATATTCCACAACATCATGTGATAAACCACTTAAACGGTGAAGAAACAAAAGAAAGTAGAAATGTTTTAGTTGAGTCTGCAAGAATTGCAAGAGGTAATATTAAAGAATTATCAAAACTTAATTCTGATGATTTCGATGCTCTGATATTTCCGGGGGGATTTGGCGTTGCAAAAAATTTGTCAACTATTGCTTTCGAAGGAGAAAATGCCAAAGTAAATCAAGATGTTGAAAAGGTCGTAAAAAGTTTTTATGGACAGAAAAAACCAATTGGAGCACTTTGTCTGTCACCGGCATTAATAGCGAAAATTATTGGAGATGTACAGGTAACTATTGGGAATGATAAAGAAGCTATTGAAACCATCGAAAAAATGGGTGGTACTCATATCGAAACTACTCATGGCGATGTAGTTTATGATGAAGAAAATAATCTTTTTACAACTCCGTGTTATATGCTTGATGCCGATATTATTCAAATTCATGATGGTGCATATAATATTGTTGACGCAATGCTTGGAGTAATGTAGCTTGATGCTAGGTGTTAATATTAATTGATTAATTAGAGACTGACTAATGTGTTGCAGAGCGACAAGTTATTTGTAATTGCTGATGAGAACCAGGGATTAATAATGAATAAGTTATGAAAATCCCATAGGTAAAATCTTTTTTAATAAATTAAATCATAATGAATAAAATCACCAATCTTTTTAAAATAAAATATCCAATAATTCAGGGAGGAATGATTTGGTGTAGTGGTTGGGAACTTGCTTCTGCAGTGAGTAATGCCGGAGCTCTCGGACTTATAGGTTCAGGCTCAATGACACCGGAAATTTTACAAGAACATATTAAAAAATGTAAAGCAGCCACCGACAAACCCTTTGGAATTAATCTCCCCTTAATTTATCCGTTTGCAGAAGATCATATTAATATTATTCTTAAAGAAAAAGTAAAAATTATTTTTACTTCGGCAGGAAATCCAAAAAAATATACATCTTATCTAAAACAGCATGGAATTACTGTTGTGCATGTTGTGGCAAATGTAAAGTTTGCAAAAAAATGTGAAGAAGCAGGAGTTGATGCTGTTGTTGCCGAAGGTTTTGAAGCTGGAGGGCATAATGGAATTGAAGAAACAACAAGCATGGTTTTGATTCCGACTGTATGGAAAGCTATTTCTATTCCATTGATTGCTGCAGGAGGAATTGCTTCAGGAAAAGCAATGCTTGCCGCAATGATTCTCGGTGCTGAAGGAGTACAAATAGGAAGTGTTTTTGCTGCATCAAAAGAATCATCAGGACATGAAAATTTTAAGAAGGAAATTATTAATGCCGGTGATGATGCTACCAAAGTAACTTTAAAACAAATTATCCCGGTAAGGTTAATAAAGAATAAGTTTTTTAACGAAGTTCAAGATGCAGAATATACCGGAGCTTCAATAGAAGAATTAAAAAAACTTCTCGGACACGCCAGAGCAAAAAAAGGTATGTTTAATGGTGATATTGATGAAGGTGAACTTGAAATAGGTCAGGTTTCGGGAATGATAAATAAATTAAAACCGGCAGGAGAAATAATAAAAGAAATTATGGGTGAATTTGTGGACGAAAAAATGAAAATTGCTAATAATGATTTTTAATAATATCAGCAAAAGATAAATAACAAAAAAAAGGTACTTAGCTAAAACGATAAAAAAAAATTATAAATTTAAATTTGATAATATGAATTTTGAATTTTCTGAAGAACAATTAATGATTAAACAGGCAGCAAAAGACTATGCCGAGAGAGAATTAATACAAGATGTTTTAGAGCGCGATGCAAAAGCAGAATATCCGACACGACATGTAAAAAATCTTGCAGAACTTGGATTTATGGGAATGCTTGTTGACACTAGATATGATGGAGGTGGCATGGATACTGTTTCTTATGTTCTTGCCATGGAAGAAATTTCAAAGATAGATTCTTCTCTTGGTGTTATCATGTCGGTAAATAATTCGCTTGTTTGCTATGGAATTGAGAAATACGGTACTGAAGAACAAAAAGAGAAATACTTAAAACCCCTTGCAAGAGGAGAAAAAATCGGTGCTTATCTTTTATCCGAACCCGAAGCCGGTTCTGATGCAACCTCTCAGAGAACTACTGCCATAAAAAAAGGAGATCATTACATAATTAACGGAACAAAAAACTGGATTACAAGTGCTAATTCAGCATCAACTTATATTGTTTATGCACAAACATATCCGGAAAAAGGGCATCATGGAATAAATGCTTTTATTGTTGACAGAAACTCACCGGGTATTTCTTTAGGTCCTCATGAAGATAAAATGGGAATGAGAAGCTCAGATACGCATTCGGTTATGTTTACTGATGTAAAAGTTCCAAAAGATAACCGAATAGGTGATGACGGATTTGGATTCAAAATTGCCATGAAAACTCTTGAAGCGGGAAGAATAGGAATAGCTTCTCAGGCAGTAGGTATTGCTGCCGGTGCTTTAGACAGAACAATTAAGTATTCAAAAGAGCGAAAAGCTTTTGGAAAAATATTGGCAAAACATCAAGCAATTGCTTTTAAAATTTCGGATATGGCTGTGAAAGTTGAAAATGCACGAAACCTTTGCCTGAAAGCTGCCTGGCTTAAAGATCAAGGAAAACCTATTGGAGTTGCAAGTGCAATGGCAAAACAATATGCCGCCGATATTGCTATGGAAGTTACTACCGAAGCTGTTCAAATTTTTGGTGGATATGGTTATGTTAAAGAATACCACGTTGAAAGATTAATGCGTGAAGCAAAGCTTACTCAGATTTATGAAGGTACTTCGGAAATTCAAAAAATTGTGATTTCAAGAGCATTATTGAAAGACTAAACTTTGTTTGTCAATAAAGTTAATCATGCTGATAAATTTTTAATTGTTATAAAATAATAGAGTTTTGTAATTTCGCTAAAAATTTTTAAAAGAAATAAAATAATAATCAAAAATAACTAATAATGAAAATACTTGTTTGTATAAGCAATGTACCTGATACAACGACAAAGATCAGGTTTAAAGATGATAATACAGTTTTTGATACAACAGGGGTTCAATGGATTATTAACCCATGGGATGAGCTGGCACTTACAAGAGCGATAGAGCTGAAAGAGGTTTCTGCCGGAGAAATTGAAAAAATTACTGTTGTCAGTGTTGGTCCAAAAACCGCTGAACCAACAATCAGAAAAGCCCTTGCAATAGGAGCTGATGACGCTATTCGTATTGATGCAGAACCAACAGATGCATATTTTGTTGCCGCACAGTTAGCAGTAGTTGCCAAAGATTATGATATTGTACTTAATGGTATAGAAGCAAGCGATTATAATGGCTCTGCAGTAGGTGGGATGTTATCTGAATTTCTTGGATGCCCGTCTGTTTCGTCAGTTTCTAAATTAGAAATTGAAAACGGTGTAGTAAAAGTAAATAGAGAAATTGATGGTGGCTCGGAAATTCTGACTACTAAAATTCCATTTGTAGCAATAGTTCAAAAGGGTATAGCAAAAGAACCCCGAATTCCTTCAATGAGAGGAATTATGATGGCTCGAAAAAAACCTCTTAACGTACTTGTACCAGTTGATGCTGTGACATTAACAGAGTTTGAAAACTTTGAGCTTCCACCGGCAAAAGCCAATTGTAAAATGGTAGATGCAGAAAATGTGAAAGAGCTGGTTGACCTGCTTCATAACGAAGCGAAGATAATTTAATTTGAAAATTTAAAAATTTAAAAATTTAAAAATTTGGAAATTTGGAAATGTGTTAATTTGAAAATGTGTTAATTGATGAGGAATGATAAAGAAAATATAATTGTTGATTTAACTTTTCAGTTTGCTCTTAGAATTATTGAGTTTGTTGAAATTCTTGAGGAGAAGAGGAAATTTGTAATTGCAAATCAATTATTGAAAGCCAGTACTTCTATTGGTGCAAATGTTTGTGAAGCTCAAAATGCTGAGAGTAAAGCGGATTTTATTCATAAAATGAAAATTGCTGCAAAAGAAGCAGATGAAACCAAATACTGGTTAAAACTTTGTGAAAAATCAACGAATTATCCATATAATGCTTCCTTAAGTGAAAATTTATTGGTAATTATAAAAATATTAGCTAAAATAATCGGTACATCAAAACGCTAATATGCACAATTTTCAAATTATCAAATCATCAAATTATCAAATCATTAATGAAATAAATCATAAATCTAAAATCAAAAAAATATGTCAGTACTAGTATATACAGAAAATTGGGATGGAAAATTCAAAAAACTAAGTTTTGAATTAGTATCCTATGCAAATGAGATTGCAAAAAACTTAAATACAGAAACTATTGTTGTTTCTATTGGTGATGTTGCCGAAGACGAATTAAAAAAACTAGGTGGATACGGAACAGAAAAAATCATTAATGTTAATGATGAAAAATTAAAGACTCTTGCAAACCAACCTTATGCAAAAGTTCTTTCACAAATTGCCGAAAAAGAAAATGCAAAAGTTGTTATTTTTGCTCATAATAATACAGGAAAAGCAGTAGCTCCAAGAGTATCTGTAAAATTAAAAGCAGGCTTAGTTACAGGTGTAACTTCATTACCTTCAAATTACGATCCGTTTACAGTAAGCAAAAAAGCCTTTACCGGAAAAGCTTTGGCAAATGTTAAAGTTAATTCAGATATAAAGGTTATTACTTTATTTCAAAATTCATTTGGGATTATCGAAACAGACAATAAAGCAAATATCGAAAACTTTAATGCTGAGTTTTCCGATGGTGATTTTGGAACTGAAGTTGAAGAAGTTAATAAAGTTACAGGAAAACTTTTATTAACCGATGCCGAAATTGTTGTGTCAGGTGGAAGAGGAATGAAATCTCCTGATAACTGGGGACCTTTAGAAGAACTTGCTGAAATACTTGGGGGAGCAACAGCTTGTTCACGACCTGTCTCTGATGAAGAATGGCGACCTCACACAGAGCATGTTGGTCAGACAGGAAAAATTATTGCACCAAATATTTATTTTGCACTTGGTATTTCCGGAGCTATTCAGCACCTTGGTGGAGTTAGCTCTTCAAAACACATAGTTGCAATTAATACCGATAAAGATGCACCTATTTTCGAAACTGCCGATTACGGTATCGTTGGCGATGTTCAGAAAATTCTTCCTGAGTTGAATGCTGCGATTAGAAAAATGAAGGAAGCTGAGAATTAACCAATATTAATTTTTCGGCGAAAATATGAAAACTAATGCTGATGAACAGAATAACCAATATATTTACATCAACGCATTTCCTGGCTTTTGTTATTTCAATAATAGTTGTCATTTTTCTTCCTCCAATTTTTAATAAATATAATGCTGAAATTATAAGATCATGGACAATTGACAAAGAAAATGGTTTAATAATTAATATGAACTACCTAAGCTTAGTCAATAGAAAATCGAAAAAAGTAATTTTGCTTAACGGTATTCAGGAGATTGAATTTGCAATTAGCGCAAAAAGGTTGAAAGTACTTGGGGAAATTTCGGGATAGAAGTTTGTAAATCGCAACTGTCATCTTGAAGAGCGTAGCGACGAAAGATCTACATCATTCCTGCATCTTTGTAAATAAATGAATAAACCCGTAGTACGACTCCAAGTCGTGCTACGGGTTTATTTTTTGCTAAAGCTATTTTTGCTCCAAGTTTTGCTCTAGATTTATTTTGTTATTAAAGCCCTAAGCTCAAACTAACCAATTCTGCAATGTCGTAGTTTTTCATTTCTTCTTCTTTGTTTTTGTATTTAATTCCGTCTGTCATCATAGTCATGCAGAATGGACAGGCAGTAGCGACAATATTAGCACCGGTTTCAATAGCTTCTTCTATTCTTTCGATAAAGATTTCTTTATCTCCTTTTTCAGCTTCTTTAAACATTTGTCCTCCGCCGGCACCGCAACATAATGCAAAACTTTTATTTCGTTTCATTTCTTTTTTGGTTGAAGGAATTGCATTTAAAACATCTCGTGGAGCTTGGTATTCGTTGTTTGCTCTTCCGAGATAACAAGGATCGTGGAAAGTGATTTTGCTTTCTTTAAATTTATCTGAGTTAATTTTAATGTCTCCTGATTTTATCAGGCTTGAAAGAAATTGTGAATGATGTATTACTTCATAATTTCCACCAAAATCGGGATATTCATTTTTAAGAGTATTAAAATCGTGAGGATCGCAAGTGATAATTTTTTTAACCTCATACATTTTCATGGTTTCAATATTTGTCATAGCCTGCATTTGAAAAAGCATTTCATTTCCGCCACGACGGGCAATATCACCACTATCCGATTCTTCGGTTCCAAGAACAGCATAATCAATTTTAAGATAAGTAAGAATTTTAATAAATTCGCGTGTAACTTTTTTATACCTGTCGTCAAAAGCACCTGCAGAACCTACCCAGAAAAGGTATTCAGGTTTATTATCTTTGGTAAATTTATCTGACATAAAAGGAACTTCAAGACCTTCGGCCCAAAGCATTCTGTCTTCAGGAGAGAACTGCCATGGAGCTCCGTTGTTTTCAATATTTGTAAAAGTTGTATTTAATTCACCTGGTGCTGCTGATTCTTCCATCACCAAATATCTTCTAAGATCGAGAATTAGTGAAGGATGGTTAATATTAATCGGACATTCCTGAGCGCAGGCATTACAAGTTGTGCAAGCCCAAATTTCCTCTTCAGTAATATAATCACGTATAAGGGATTTTTTATCATCAAAATCTTTTCCGTTTTTAATTAATCCGGGACCTTTTTCTTTCATTCTTGCTCTCAGATTCATAATTGCTTTTCTTGGCGAAAGTTGCTTCCCTGTGATATTTGCAGGACAAACAGAGGTACATCTTCCACATTCGGTACATGCAAGCGAATCAAGATAAGTTTTCCATGTAACGTCGTTTGCATCTTTTACACCAAACCTTGCAACTTCTTCTTCTTCGGGAGGAGGATCGGAAAAAGCTGCATCCGGATCCATCATCATTTTTACCTCTTTAGTTATTTCAGGCATGTTATCCATGTATCCTAATGGTTTCAGTCTGCTGAGAAATACATTTGGAACAGACATGAAAACATGAAAATGTTTTGAATAAGGAAGAATATTTGCAAAAGCAAAAATCAGTAAAATATGTGTCCACCAAAATATTTCATACCAAAGGTGAGCATGATTGGTTGAACCTGAAACCCAAGTTGCAATAATTGAACTGACAGGGAAAATACCAACAACATCTATTGGTTTTGTACCAAGCAGGTAAGAAACATTCATTCCTGTTAAAGATATCATCAAAACAAGAATTATTGTAAGAGCTATATTTGCATCGATTTTTGAGACCTTTTTCATCTCGGGTCCATAAAATCTTTTAACATGTAAAAAAATCCTTCTTATCAAGAACATAATTATTGCTATTCCAACGATAATTGAAAAGATATCGCCGCAAGCCATAAGAAAATCATAAACCTGACCAAGAACACTAAGAACCCTTTCCGTTCTGAAAAGCCCATCAATAATCATTTCTATACTTCCAAAAAGGATTACAATAAATCCCCAGAAAACCATAGCATGCATTAATCCAAGAATAGGTCTGCGGAAAATTTTTGTTTGCCCAAAGGCTACTTTAAACATTACCCAAAATCGTTTTGGGATATCTTTTACAGGGTATGGTTTTGTGAATTTAAAAAATAAAAAAATCCTGTACATTGTATAAGAAAATGCGCCGATTGTCAATAGAATTGAGATAATAAAAAGAATTTGTTTTATCATGATTATTTTATTTTGATTATTTCATGCTTTTAAAATACAATATTAAATATTTAATC
>CAYOKJ010000069.1:0-15944 GCA_964404485.1 uncultured Bacteroidales bacterium
TTTGTTAACACTATGGATTTCCAATCCATAGTGGTTTGTTTTTATTAAAAGATTACCTGCTATTTTAATGGTTGGCAAACTATTATGAAAATTTATTCCTTTTTTGTCTTTATCGAAAAATAAAGCAATACAAATCCTGAAACAACAAAAGGAATACTCAATAATTGCCCCATATTTAAAATCATATTTTCTTCAAATCCAACTTGTGGAATTTTAAAAAATTCGATAAAAAATCTTGCTGAAAAAACAAGTATGAGAAACATCGCAAAAAGAAAACCATTTTTTGGAGGTGTGCTCTTTTTATAGTATTCACGGATTAAATAAATAAAAATTAATAAATATGAAAGAGCTTCGTAAATCTGTGCGGGATGACGTGGATCGATTGCCAAGTTAGGATCGTATGATTTGATAAAAACAAATGCCCATGGTAAATCACTCACTGTACCAATAATTTCCGAGTTCATCAAATTTCCCATTCTGATAAAAAATCCAGCTAATGCAACAACTATTACAATCCGGTCGATAACCCATAAAAATGGTTTTTTGTTTTGACTTGAAAATATCAGTAATGCAGCAACAATACCTATTCCGGCGCCATGACTTGCCAAGCCTCCTTCCCAAATTTTTAAAATCTCAATAGGATTAGATAAAAAATATGCCGGTTCGTAAAACAGACAATGACCTAAACGAGCACCAACTATTGTGGCAATAACCATGTAACTTGTCAACTTGTCGAGTAATTTTTCGGGAATGCCTTCTTTTTTGAATATCTTCAGCATAATGTAATATCCAATAATAAAAGACAAAGCAAAGAATAATCCGTACCATCTTATTGCAAAATTTCCTATTCTGAATATTTCCGGGTCAACATTCCATACAATTGAGTTAATTATCATTTTAATTTTGTTTTATTGAATCTGTAAAAATATAAAATTGATAGAAATGAAAAACTGTTATCGCAAAAAGTTTTATTTAAATGATAAATTAGTTCTGTAATATATATTGTGATTAAAAAATTGCCACAGATTCGAAGAATGGAAAACCAAAAATAAATTATCTGTGAATCTGTGGAAAATTACTTTTTGCAGTATAATATAAGTTAATTTATTTTCCAATATTCAATCCTTTCTTTTAGTAGAGAATAATCATTTTTCATTGAAAGACCGGAGAATTTGTCTGAGTGCTCAATGGCTTTTTTAATATCCAAATCTTTTTGTTTTACTGAATAGAATAATTTCCGATCTGAAAGATGTTTTGCAAGATACTCTTGTTCGGTTTGTCCGGGTGTAGGAACAAAAATTGCTTTTTTGTTTAAAGCTGCCAAATCCATCAGACTTGAATATCCCGGACGGCAAATTATTTTTTTTGAATTTAAGATGTATTCTAATAATATCTTTGATTCAAGATGAGAAAATATTTCTAAATTTTCAAATTTGTTTTTGGGATTTTTATTTTCTGGCATTCCACTTACAACAACTGATTTTAGATTAAGTTTTTTTAGTTGTGAAATGATTTTTTCTTCAAAAATACTACGTTGAGGTTCGGGTCCTGAAATTATTGCCAGAATATTGATTTTTTTTTCTTGTGGTTTTATCGGTGCTTTATTATTAAATCTTGACAATGGTCCAATATAAAATGATTTTTTAGGAGGAGTAAATTTATGTGACAAATCCCCCGAAAGGTATGGGGTGTCTTTATTGTCGGGTATCCAGCATTCATCATATTTTCTAATTATCCATCGATTTATTTTGTAAAGAATTTTTTCGAGATAAGGAGAAATTCCCGGAGTTTTTATCATTATTTGATGAGTCATAAAAATGCTTGGGATATTTTTATTCCAAAGCCCAAAACGATTATCCGAAAAAACTATATCAATCTGATGTTTGTGAATTATCTTTTTTAATTTCCTGTGTTCGTAAATGATTTTAAAAATTATTTTCGGAAGTGAGAAAATTATTTTCAAAATCATGCTTCCTTTTTCAGGGTAAGAAATGTTGTAACCTTTGAATTTTACAAATTGTAAATTATGAAATTCAGATTTCAAAAATGAAAGAGGTCTATTATCAGCTGCAATAACAACCTCGAAATCATTTTCTAAAAGAATATTAATAATAGGAACTATTCTGGTAGCATGACCAATTCCCCAGTCTAAGGGACAAACTAATATTCTTTTTGATTTTTTCAATTAAAATGTATAAAAGATTTTTACAAAAATATTAAAATTTTATAAACACATAGTACAAGAAATTCGCACTACGGGTTAACGACCGACAGTAATAAGGTTATGCAATTTTACATCTTATAGAAGAAGCATAAGAAAATCACGTAAATGCAGTTGTGTAATACCTTTATAATCAGATCCTGAATTAAATTCATCCATGCTTACAACATATTTTGGATAGTTATCTGTAATTTTCATCAGATTACCAAATTCTCGTTTTATTGTGTTTTCATCATGTAAAAGATAAGCCACCTGTATATATACTTTTTTTCCTTTACGCTCAGCAAGAAAATCAATTTCATTTACTCCGATTTTTCCTACAAAGACTTGAAATCCCTGACGAATAAGATGAAGATAGACAGCATTTTCAATTAGTTTGTTTATATCCTTTTGTCTGTCGAAACCACGGATGGCGTTACGAAGTCCCAAATCTTCAAAATAATATTTTTCACCTGTTTCAAAAATTTTAAGTCCATTAATATCATATCGTGACACTTTGTGAATAAAATATGCATTTATAAGCGGATTAATATAATTAAGAACTGTTTGTGTGGTTATTGTAGTTCGTTGCGATTTTAAGTATTTACTTATGTTACCGGCAGAAAACAAACTCCCGATATTATCGGCGAGAAATTTAACAAGGTTCTCCAAAAAACTAACGTTGCGTATTTTCTCACGTGCTACAACATCTTTTAATAAAATAGATGCATACACATTCCTTAGGTATTCAAAAACTGCGGATTCATCTGTACCAATAACGTGCATGTAAGGCATTCCTCCCAAAGTAAGGTATTTATACAACTGCTTTGTATTGTTTTCCAGCTTCATAAATTGTAAGAATTCATCATAACCTAAGCTATGAATATTGATTTCGATATATCTTCCGGCAAGAGTTGTTGCCAGTTCACCAGAAAGTAATTTTGCATTGCTTCCCGTGCAAAACAAATCACAGGTGTTTTCTGCTAATAAACTTCTGAATGCCAGTTCAAAATGCTCAATCTCTTGTATTTCATCAACAAAAAGATAATTTGGTTTTTCTTTTATAATTTTCGATTGCACAAATTGATACAAATCCTTGTCGTTTCTTATAAATTCATATGCTTTTAATTCTTTATTGATATAGATAATATTAGCATCAGGTACATCTTTTTTTATTTCATCAATTAATTGGAAAAATATATAACTCTTGCCTACTCTTCGCTGACCAGTGAGGACTTTGATAATTTGTTTGCCAATGTACGGTTTAACTCTTTCACTATAATTAGTACGTTTTATATAAGGTCTTGAGTTTATTATTTTGTCTATCATAATAGTTGAATTTTTGTAAAAGTAATAATATATCTATTATAATAGACAATATTTGATTTTTGTATCAGAGCAGTTTTTTTTATTTTCGCATTTAAGCATTAAGTCCACTCCGAAAAGTCAAAAAAAAGAAAATGCCACTATACCGAAAGTTTTCGGTACCAAGAACATTAAGATACACAAAGAACAATCAATCAATAATTTAGACTTAGTGAATTCTTTGATTCTTTGAGTCTTCGTGGCTAAAATTACTTTTCGGAGTGGGCTCAGCATTAAATCATTTTCGCGTTTATCAATATTCCACTAAATTTGTGGTAGTACCAAAATTATTAGTATTTCGAGATGAATTTGTTTTATACTAAAATACACTATATTCATTTGTTATATTTTTATTAAATTTGAAAATTATTAATTCCATTATTTTTCATAAAATAATTATAATGAAAAAAATATTTTTACTTTCACTTATCTTCTTATGTAAATGAAATAGGAATGTTAAAAGTTAACTGAATATAGAATTTCGATTAACGAATATTGATTGGAGATTTTTAGCTACTTTACAAATCGTTAATCGGTGTTCGGTATTCTAAATTCAATTTATAATTACATTATGGACAAGCACTAATTAGATAGTTTTTACAAAGAAAGTAAAATTTATGAACTCAGACTTACTCTACAAAATCGCTATAACTCTTATTCCCGAAATTGGTGACATAGTAGGCAAAAAATTAGTTTCTTATTGTGGAAGTGTTGAGGCGGTTTTCCGTGAAAAGAAAAATTTCCTTATGAAAATTCCAGGAGTTGGAACTCATCTGGCGAATTGTATCGTCAATCAAAATGTATTAAAAAGAGCTGAGAAGGAAATAAAATTCATTGAAAAATTCAAAATCACACCACTCTTTTATTTGGATAAAAATTACCCTCAGCGATTAAAACACTGTGCTGACAATCCTATTATGCTTTATTATAAAGGAAATGCTGATTTGAATTCTCGAAAAATCATAAGTATTGTTGGAACCCGCAATGCCACCGAATACGGAAAAGAACTTTGCAATACTTTTATCAGAGATGTTAGTGAAATGGATATTCTTATTGTTAGCGGACTTGCTTATGGAATTGATGCTAATGCTCACAAAGCTGCACTCGACAATAACCTGAAAACTGTTGGTATTCTTGCCCATGGGCTGGATAGAATTTATCCTCACCTTAATAAACCTCTTGCCGGGAAAATGCTGAATAATGGAGGTTTGTTAACTGAGTTTATTTCCAATACAAATCCTGACAGAGAAAATTTCCCGAAAAGGAACAGAATAGTTGCAGGTATTTCTGATGCTGTAATTGTAATTGAATCAGCACTAAAAGGTGGTGCTTTGATAACAGCAGATATTGCAAATTCTTATAATCGTGATGTTTTTGCCTTTCCGGGAAAAATAGGGGATAAATACTCGGAAGGAACAAATAATTTTATAAAAACCAATCGTGCGGCATTAATTCAGTCGGCAAAAGATTTGAAATATATTATGAGATGGGAGGAAAATGATAATAAATCCAATATTCCAAAACAGCATAAATTATTTGTAGATTTATCTCCCGAAGAAAAAACTCTTGTCGAGATATTAAAAATTGAAGGCGAAACGGGTTTTGATAAATTATATCTAAAATCGAAACTAAACATGAGTAAAGTGGCAGCTTCTTTGCTTAACCTCGAATTTGAAGGTGTTGTAAAAGTCCTTCCCGGCAAGGTCTATAAATTGTTGTGAAAGAAAATAATAAAATTCCACAAATTCAATCTCACTATTTATCAATTATCATGAGTATTTTCTTCTTCAACTTTTGTGTTAGCACCTTTCACGCAAAGTAAAATACCTATTATTAATACACCTATACAAAACACAAGTAATAATCGTTTGTCGTTAGTACAAAAACAAAAATTGAAAAATCCCTGAAAAAATACAGCTGCACCAAAGCCCGTCATAGAGTCAACAAAACGATTTTTTCTGGATTTACCCAAGCCAACAAAAAATCCCATAATAATTCCGGAAAAAATACTGAAAAATGGATATATGAAAAGAAAAAGAGTGTCGATATTTGAGCCGATAATATTATATCCAAAAAGAAAAATAGCTCCTGTAGCAAAACCAAGTGAAATAAATACCGAATAAATAATTCCTTCTAATGGTCCTTTAAAATTTCTTAAATGCAAAAAATAATATCTTAGAAAAAGAAATTTTCCAAGCTCCGAAGAAAATCCGATTATCACAAAAGTGTAGAATGCTGTCCGTTTAATGTTTCGCAAGTCATACAAACCAATAGCTTCAGATAATAACTGTGCAACATAAATCAATATAACACTTATCAGTCCGAATAAAATGGCTTTGAAAAGTAGAGTAAACGATTTAATTTTGAGCCTGGCTTTTAAATAAAAAAGCATTAATAAAAAGATTACAGGAGAAATAAATAATGATAAAATTTCGATTCCATTCATAGTAATAATTTTTAATTATTATTCAAATATAATATAAGTTTGTAATTTTACACGACATTTATTTAACTTTTTTATTAAAAAATATAATAAGGTCAAATAATACTAAAGAAAAAACTCAATAATTTTGGAAGGAATTGTTATAAAATCTACGGGAAGTTGGTTTACTGTTATGGAAGATAACGGCAGTAAAATTAATTGTAAATTAAAAGGGCAATTTCGCATTAAGGGAATTAAGACTACTAATCCCATCGCAGTTGGCGACAGGGTTGAATTTATTCATGTTAGAGATGAATCTATTGGTTTGATAACTCGTATTTTTGAACGAAATAATCATATTATCCGCCGTTCCACAAACCTCTCAAAACTATCGCATATTATTGCTTCAAATATTGATCAGGCGGTTTTAATTATCACTCATTCACAACCAAGAACTTCAACAGGATTTATCGATCGTTTTCTAGTTACTGCTGAGGCTTATCATATTCCTTCTATTATAGTTGTTAATAAAATTGATCTTTTTAATGAGGTTTTAGAAAAATATCATAACGAAATTGTTAATATTTATTCATCAATTGGATATCCTTGTTATTCTGTTTCGGCATTGAAAAAGACAAATTTATCACAGTTAAAAGATTTATTTAAAGATAAAAAGAGTTTGGTTTCAGGTCATTCCGGTGTTGGGAAGTCTGCCTTGATAAACGCAATAGAACCCGGTTTGGATATTAAAACAGGTGAAATTTCCCTGGTACATAATAAAGGTAAACATACAACCGCCCATACAGAAATGCACAAACTTTCGTTTGGCGGTTTTATTATTGATACTCCCGGAATAAAAGAGTTTGGCTTACTAGACTTTGAAAAAAGTGAAGTTGCTGAAAGATTTCCTGAAATGCGTGAAAAAATGCATGAATGTAAATTTAATAACTGCACTCATGTTCATGAACCGGATTGTGCTGTTAAGTTAGCTGTTGAAGAAGGGAAAATCAGTAAATCAAGATATTTGAATTATCTTAGCATTTTGGATGATAGTTATTTTGAAATTGTTGATTGGAATAAATAGAAAATAATTGTATTTAGCCATTCAAGAATGAAACAATGAACCAAATAAGAACAAAATTAATTCTTCAAGTATGTTAGCTAAACATTTAATAACCGGAACAATTATTCCATTAAAAACTTCTGATACAGGCATAACCGCTTTAAGTTGGATGGATGATTATAAAGTCTCGCATTTGCCGATTGTTAATAATGTAGATTTTCTTGGATTAATTTCTGATGTTGATATTTATAATATGAATGATTTTAGTGAAGCTGTTGGAAATCATACTTTATCTTTATCAAGTCCATTTGTCTATGATTATCAGCATATTCTTGAAATTATAAAGGTAGTTTCTGTTCAGAAATTATCGTTGATTCCTGTTCTTGACAGCCGGAAAAAATATTTAGGATCTATTACTTTAAATAAAATAATTGATGGTATTTCAGTAATTTCTGCTGCTCAAAGCCCTGGAGGAATTATCGTTTTGGAAGTCAGTCAAAATGATTATACATTGTCGGAAATTTCTCAGATTATTGAATCAAATAATGCAAAAGTATTAAGCCTTTACGTTACAACTCATGATGATTCAACAAAAATGAATGTTGTTATCAAGATAAATAAAATTGATATTTCTGCTATTTTACTGACTTTTAATAGATATAGTTATGATGTAAAAGCATCTTTTTCGGAAAAAGAAGATGCAGAGGACCTTCGCGAAAGATATGATTCATTGATAAAGTATTTGAATATGTGAGAATTTGGAATTTCCCTTACGGGCTTGCTGCGCTTCGTGAGTTAAAAAGTTTACTAAATTAATGAATAACAAATGAGATTTATTTTTTTTCTTTTCATCTTAATTATTTCATCTGAGGTTTTTTCTAAAACTTTGGATGAAAATATTTCCTTCAATTTTTCTGATAGTTTATTAGTGATTGATGACTCTGTTTCAGATAATTATAAAACTGTTATTGTTAAAGAAATTAACCTTAAGGGAAATAAAGTTACAAAAGATTTTATTATTTATCGTGAATTGGAATTTGCTGCAAACGACACATTTTCTATTTCAAGATTTGATTCTCTTCTTATTAGCAGTCGCGAAAATCTGTTAAATACTTCATTATTTAATTTTGTTACTTTTAATTTGGAATTTGTCAGGGAAGGTAATTTTGCCAAAACTACAGTTACGATTGATTTTGTTGAAAGATGGTATGTATGGCCTTTCCCGATTTTTGAGTTAGCTGAAAGGAATTTTAATACATGGTGGAAAACAAAGGATTTTTCCCGTGCTAACTATGGTTTTTTCCTGACGATGGATAATTTCAGAGGCAGAATGGAAAAGCTTAAAGTGCTTATAAGTATGGGATATGATGAGAAGTATGAGTTTTCATATCAAATACCTTATATCAATAAAAAGCAAACTATAGGTTTTCAATTATCTGCAGGTTTACTTCAAAATCATGAGACTTCTGTTTTTACAATCAACGATACTTTACAATATTTTAAAAGTGAAAATTATTATCCGAAAAAGAAAAAATACATTGGATTACAACTCATTAACCGTCCGGATATCCATAACTCTCAAATCTTTGAAATAAAATATAATCAGTATGAGTTTACAGATTCATTGTTAAAACTAAATCCTTTTTATACCGTTAATGGATTTTCGAAAGTTCATTATTTTTCTTTTTATTATCAATACAAAAGCGATTTCCGTGATTACAAACCATATCCGTTAAACGGCTATTATTTTGATTTTGTTTTAAATAAAAGCGGTTTTGGTCTTTTTAAAGAAAAGTTAAATGTATTTTTTGTTCAAAGTACTTTTAGAGAATATTGGAAACTTTGTAATAGATTTTATTTTGCATATATGTTATCGGCAAAGTTTTCTTCTGATTCATTCCAACCATATTTTGCACAGGAAGGTTTAGGCTATGGCAGGAATTTCCCACGCTCATACGAATTTTATGTTATCGATGGACAAGATTACGGTTTACTAAAAACCAACATTAAGTTTGAATTAATTCCCGAGAAGGTCCAAAAATTTGGTTTTATTCCTTCCAAAAATTTCAATACAATTCATTTTGCAGTTTATCTTAATCTCTTTGCTGATTTAGCTTATGTTAAGGATGACATTTATAATAAGAATAATACACTTTCAAATGAATTATTATTTGGAACCGGCATTGGACTTGATCTTGTAACATATTACGATATTGTATGGAGAGTTGAATATTCAATAAATAAGATGCACGAAAGCGGATTTTTTATTCATTTTATGGCGCCGCTGTAAGAGTTTTGGGTTTTGGGTTTCAGATTTTTGCTTCTGACAACAAGAAACTAGCATCCATTCCCCATTTTATTAATAATTGTTAAAATCCCCAATACTTATCCTAATTATTTTGTAATCTTGTATTTCCAATTTCAGAGAGCTTTGAAAACGGTAATAATTAAGAAAATAAGCAGATTAAAAAAACAAAAAAATGAATATTGCATTATTTGGGAAAACAATTTCTGAAGATACAAAACCTTATATTCAACAAATTGTAAATAAACTTGAAGCTGTTGGTGCAAAGATTATGGTTTTTGCTCCGTATTATTATATTATAAAATCTGAAATTGTATTTAATTCCGAAGTAAGTATTTTTAACAATCATAATGATTTGAGAGATAAAGTTGATTTTTTATTTTCGATAGGAGGGGATGGAACTTTGCTTGATACACTTACATTAGTTCGTGATTCGGGAATACCAATTATTGGAATTAATGTTGGTCGTCTTGGATTTTTATCAAGTATTTCGAAAAACGAAATTTGTAAAGCAATAGATAATATTATAAGTGGAGATTATTTAATTGATAAACGTTCGTTATTAAAAGTTAAAGAGCCAAAAAATCTTTTCGGAGAATTAAACTACGGACTAAATGAATTATCTGTTAGTAGAAGAGAATCTGCTTCACTTATGGTAATTCATGTTTATGTTGATGACATTTTTTTGAATTCATATTGGGCAGATGGAATAATAGTTTCAACACCTACAGGCTCTACTGCTTATTCGATGAGTTGCGGTGGTCCTTTTATTACTCCGGGCTCAAAAAACTTTGTTATAACTCCAATTGCAACACACAATTTAACAGTCAGACCCGTCGTTATAAGTGATAATTGTAAAATCAGGATAAAAGCTGAAGGAAGAGATAAAAACTTCTTTGTTAGCCTTGATTCCCGTTTCGAAAAAATTGATTCCTCTATGGAAATAGAAATTGAAAAATGCGATTTTGAAGTAAATCTTGTTCAATTAGAAAACAAGGATTTTTTCTCTGCAATTCGCGAAAAATTGAAATGGGGATTAGATGTTAGAAATTAAAAAATTAAGCATTTGTATTATCGGTTAAAAGTAATATTTTTGCAAATCGAAATAAAATAATGAAATTGTTAGAATGAAAAAAATTATTATATTATTTTTTGTTTTGTTTCTTGGGTTTGGAAACCTTCAAAGTCAGGATATTGAAGTTGGTTTTTTTGGTGGAGTTTCGTATTATGTGGGTGATATTAACCCCGGAATGCCCTTTGTTCAATCAAAACCAGCTTATGGTGCATTGGTAAGATATAACATGAATACAAGAATGGCATTAAAGCTTAATTATTATAGTGGAAAAATTGCCGGCGATGACGCAATTACTAACGCTGTAGAAGACAGGGGATTAGCATTTGAATCATCAATTAATGATTTCTCAGCTATTTTTGAGTTTCATTTTTTGCCATATTTTACTGGTAGTAGAAAAAGTTATTTTACTCCTTATCTTTTTGGTGGTGCATCTTTATTTACATACAATCCTAAACATGGAGACTTAATATTAAGGGATATGGGAACCGAAGGACAAAACGAAGGTTTTAATGATAGAAAACCTTATTCAAAAGTTTCTTTTGCAGTTCCTTTTGGTATTGGAATAAAATATGGTATTACAAAAAAATTAGGATTTGCTTTTGAATGGGGATTAAGAAAAACTTTTACCGATTATCTTGATGATGTGAGTACAACATATTATCTTAATGGGCCAAGTATAAATGTTAATGATGTGGCTGCTGTTTTATCAGATCCCGGACGAAATCATGAAATAGGAATGCAGAGAGGTAATTCAGAAACAAAAGATTGGTACTCATTTACAGGTATAACAATTACTTATAAATTTGATATTGGAAATAGAGCTCATTGTCTTGATCAACGTTGATAGGATGATGAAATTAATTAATTATGTGCAGTATATATTCAAGTATATTCGCATTTAATAATTTACATATTTAAAATTGAAACTTATAAAAGAGCTTGAAAGAATAATTTAATGAGTTTGAAAGATAAAATACATCTTGAGAAATTACCGGTACATGTTGCAGTGATAATGGATGGTAACGGTCGTTGGGCAAAAAAGCAGGGTAAAAACCGAACTTATGGTCATCAGCATGGTGTAAAATCAGTTCAAGAAATCTCTGAGGCTGCAGCTGAAATTGGTATAAAATATCTTACTTTATATGCTTTTTCTACTGAAAACTGGAATCGTCCAAAATATGAAGTGGATGTTTTGATGAAACTTCTTGTGAAAACCATTGAAAAAGAAACAAAAACTCTTAAAAAAAATAACATACGTTTAAATGCAATTGGTAATCTTAGTGAATTGCCTTCAGCTAGTTACAAACAGCTAATGAAATCAATTGATGATACTGCTGGAAATACCAGAATGACATTAACTCTTGCATTGAGCTATAGCTCAAAATGGGAAATTGTAAATGCAGTAAAAAAAATTGTTGAGAAAATAAGCGCTAAAGATATTTCTGCTGATATTATTAATCAGGAATTATTTAGCTCTTTTTTAAATACTAATAATATGCCTGATCCGGAATTGCTTATCAGAACAAGTGGAGAACAAAGAATAAGTAATTTTTTACTTTGGCAAATTGCATATGCAGAATTATATTTCACAGATACTCTATGGCCGGATTTCAGAAAAGAGGATTTATATAAAGCATTGATTGATTTTCAGGGTCGTGAAAGAAGATTTGGAAAAATAAGTGAACAAATAAATAAGTAAATTTTATAATGAAAATTAATAATACATCATATAGGTTTTTTAACATGAAAAAAATATTCGGAATAGTTTTAATATTGTTAATAATGTTTTTTACTCCTGGCTTTTCACAGGTTCAATTGGGCGAAGAGATAGTTAGTGTTGATTATGCAAATCCTCAAACTTATGAAATAGGTGGTATAACAGTTTCAGGAATAAAATATCTTGACAATAATGTTATGATTATGCTTTCCGGTTTAAAAATTGGTGATAAAATAACAATTCCAGGAGATGATATACCAAAAGCTATTAATAAACTTTGGGATCAAGGATTGTTTTCTAATATTATAATATCAGCTATTGGAAGATTGGAAAATTCCATTTTTCTTAATATTGAGCTTGAAGAGAGATCACGTTTATCAAAATTCTCTTTTCATGGAATTAAACGTGCTGCTGCTGATAATATTCGCGAAAAATTAATGCTAACAAGAGGCGATGTTGTTAATAATAATCTTATCGTTAGTTCTAAAAACATTATTCAAAATTATTATACAGATAAAGGTTTTCTAGATACCCAGATTGATATTAAACAGATTGTTGATACTGCTTCTGCTAATGGTGTTGAATTGGTTTTTGAAATTCAGAAAAGTAGAAAAATCCGAATAAAAAGTATTGATGTTAAAGGTAATGAAAATTTAAGTTTAGCAAAAATCAAAAATTCATTAAAAGATACTAAAGAAAAAAGTGTTGTTAAACCCTTTTATAATCTTGATATACTTCTTCTGGAAATTATTAAAAAAGCAGTTCGTATGGATGTAATTGGTTTCTATGATGTTTTTAAAGATTATTCAGTAGAAAATCTCAAGTTCAGAATATTTAAATCTTCAAAATATATCGAAAATGATTTTAGAGAGGATAAAATAAATATTATCAATAAATATAATAAGCTTGGATTTCGGGATGCAATTATTGTAAGAGATTCTGTTTATAGAAACAAAGATGGTTATATTAATATTGATATTACCGTTGATGAAGGAAATAAATACTATTTTAGAAATATCAACTGGGTTGGGAATACTAAATACTCATCGGAACAATTAGATGCAGTTTTACGAATTCAAAAAGGTGACGTTTATAACCAGGAACTTCTTGAAACAAATCTGACTTTTAATCCTAATGGAATGGATGTAAGTTCTTTATATTTGGATGATGGATATCTTTTCTTTTCTGCTCAACCGATTGAAGTTAAGGTAGATAATGATTCAATTGATCTAGAAATCAGAATAAGAGAAGGAGATCAGGCATCTATAAACAAAGTTTCTATAAGAGGAAATACAAGAACAAACGATCATGTAGTTCTTCGCGAACTTAGAACCCGGCCCGGACAGCTTTTTAGTCGTTCTGATATTATCAGAACAACACGTGAATTAGCGCAATTGAAATTTTTTAATGCCGAAACAATAACTCCTAATGTAAACCCTGATCCGGCTTCGGGTACTGTTGATGTTGATTATTCTGTTGAAGAGACATCTGCAGACCAAATCGAATTATCCGGTGGATGGGGATATGGAAGAATTATTGGTACACTTGGTTTATCATTTAATAATTTTTCGATGAGAAACTTCTTTAAAGGGAAAGCATGGAGACCAATTCCTACAGGTGATGGACAAAAACTTACACTTAGAATGCAGACTTATGGAAAAGGATATTTCAGTTATAGTGTTTCATTTGTTGAGCCTTGGCTTGGTGGAAAAAAACCTAATGCCTTAAGTTTATCTTTTTACCATTCTTTATATTCAAACGGTGTTGATAGGGGTAATGAAAGCAGGATGTCATTTGTAATTAACGGATTATCAGTTGGACTTGGAAAAAGACTTCAGTGGCCTGATGATTTTTTTACTTTGTATCAAGGTCTTAGTTTCCAAAAATATGACCTAGATAATTATTCAAATATTTTATCTGTTGGAGATGGATCCGGAACATATAATAATTTGAGTTATAATATATCAATATCACGTAATTCAATTAGCGCTCCAATATATCCCAGATATGGATCAGAATTATCATTATCTATTGAGCTTTCTCCACCTTATTCATTATTTAATAATAATGATTATTCGGTAATGAATGATGAAGATAAATATAAATGGATGGAATATCATAAATGGAAATTCAAAGCATCTTGGTTTCTTGAGTTATACGAAAAACTTGTTTTAAGTACAAGGGTTCAATTTGGATTTTTGGGATCTTATAATAGTAATATTGGTGTAATTCCATTTGAAAGATTTTATCTTGGAGGTGATGGTTTATCGGGTTATAATAATTTTGATGGAAGAGAGATAATTGCAATGAGAGGCTATGCCAACGAATCGGTGACTCCTATGTATTATCAAGATAAAAATATTGGTGGAACTATTTATAATAAATATACTTTTGAGTTGAGGTATCCTTTATCATTAAACCCAAGTGCAACAATTTATGCATTAGCATTTCTCGAAGCAGGTAACTCATGGTTGAACTTTAAAACCTTTGACCCGTTTTCCGTTAAAAGAGCTGCCGGTGTTGGTGTTAGAGTGTTCTTACCAATGTTTGGTGTTTTGGGATTAGATTATGGTTATGGATTTGATGAAATTCCTGGCCTTCCTGAAGCTAATAAAGGTCAATTTCATTTCTCAATAAATCAATCGTTGGATTAAAAAAAGTATTTTGAGTGAACTAAAGTTTATAAAATTAGACTAACAACGAATTTAATAAGCAATTGTAAAGAAGTTTAAAACTTTAGGCATTCCTCACGAAAACATTCGGGATGAAATACTTATTTTTTTAAGTTTAATTATTTGAGAATAATATTTCTGGCAGGTTTTTTGCTTAATTTACAAAAAATAATCTTATTAATAATTTTGAAATTTTACTTATTTTCAGAAAAAAAAGGAGGAAAAATGAAAAAAGCAATCTTAGTAGTAATAATAGTTATTTCAACTGTAGCATATACATTTGCTCAGAAATATGCATATGTTGACACGGATTATATTCTAAAAAATATTCCTGAATATACAGATGCACAAGAATTACTTGATGACCTATCTGTAAAATGGCAAATGGAAATCGAAGAAAAAATTGCTGAAATAAAGGATCTTTATCAAAAATTTCAGACGGAAGAATTTCTTTTACCTGAGGATATCAGTGCAAAAAGAGAAAATGAAATTATTGAAAAAGAAGCCGAATTGAATAAATTTAAAAAGGAAAAATTTGGTAGGGAGGGTGAACTCTATGAAAAACGACAAGAGCTAATTCAACCGATTCAGGAAAAAATTTATACAGCGATTGAAGAAATTGCAACTGTAAAAAATTATGCTTTTGTGTTTGATAAAGGTGGTAATTTAAGTATTCTTTATTCTGATCCGAAATTTGATATCAGCGATGATGTACTTGATGAAGTTGGAAATGTTATGCAGACTGTAAGAAAAGAGGATAGAGAATAAACACAATGAAAATAAGTATTTAAAGCTAATCTCTCCGGGGTTAGTTTCCCGAAGCTCTGCTTCGAATTAATAAATAATTCTGCTTTGATACCTCGTTAGCTCTGCTGCGAGGTAGTTCATTTGGAATATTATCCAAAACCAAATGGTCGAATACAGCTATCATATCTTCAGGTACAAGATGATCAATTGCTTCCTGATATTTTTTTATTAATTCTGTTCCGTTTTTGCCATTAATAATTCCCTTTGAGAATTGATAAAGACTTTCAATTCTTTTTGTGGTGTTATACCAACTGAACATCTATATTACCGATATATTTCGTTTCTTTTTTCCTTTCTCTACGTTAAATATTATTTCCG
>CAYOKJ010000070.1:0-15703 GCA_964404485.1 uncultured Bacteroidales bacterium
TCCGTCCATGCAATTTATTGCTGTTACAAATTTCATTTTTTGTACTATTTAATTAATTTCATTATTGATTTTTGGATGGCAAAGATAGGGTAAAATTAAATTTAAAATGAAAAAGACAATAAACTTATTCTGACAGGAAAACCAGAGATATTAAAAATAGAAAAGATGAAAAAGCTGCTCTATTATTAAAAATAGCATAAAAAATGCAAAAAGTGTAAAAAAACTTGATTTTGTTTCTTTTATTTTGTAATATTGCAAAATAATTGTAAAAACAAGAAACATAAATAATGATACAGTCGCTCTCTATACAAAATTTCCTGTCATTTAAGGATGAAGTAACTTTAAGTTTTGAATCAACAAAAGATAAAAAACTTGAAGATTTTCATGTCGTTGAAGTTGCTAAAGGCGTAAAATTATTAAAGCTTGGGATTATATATGGTGCAAACGCATCCGGTAAAAGTAATTTAATAAATGCTTTTGAGTTTTTAAAAGATTTTTGGTTTACAAAAACAGATACCAAAGATGAAGAAACAGAAGTTATTCCTTTTCTTCTTGATGCAAAAACACCCAAAGAACCATCAAAATTTAAATTAGTGTTTTTTGTTGGAGGTATAAAATATTTATATATTCTTGAAATATCTAAGGACTTTGTTTTGTTTGAAAAGTTGGATTATTATCCAGGTACTCAACCTGCTAATGTTTTTGAAAGAAAGTTAGAAAATAATGTTTCAGAAATTACTTTCGGTCCCAAAATAAAAGTTAGCCAGATTGCAAAAAAAGAAATTACCATTAAATGTTTACCAAATATGTCATTTTTTGCAGCGTATAATCAGGTAAATACTCTAATAAAAGATGTTCACTCAGCTATAGATTGGATGAGTAATCAGTTTATGGATACTGTTGAACCAAAAACTAGATTGGTTAATTATGTTGAAGGACTAATATCTGAAAACATTGAAATCAAGAAAAATATTTTATCTTATTTACAAAGAGCCGATTTTAATATTTCAAACGTAAATGTTGAAATAGAAAAAGAAGATATTCCTGATTTCTTTATTTCCAAAATACTTGAATCAAATGCTCCTACTGAAGAAAAAGAGAGAATAAAAAAAGAACGAACTATAAATGTTACAAAGACCACTTTTGAGCATAAAGTAATTAATGCAGATCAAAGCGAGTCTTATTATAATCTTCCCATTGAATTGCAGTCGGAAGGAACTAAGAGAATATTTGGCTTATCTGGAGCAATTTTGACTACATTAGAAAAAAATGCTTTTCTTGCAATTGATGAAATAGAATCAAAACTTCATCCCAGGTTGATTGAGTATGTAATTGAAAGATTTTTAAGAGAATCTGTACAATCTCAATTATTAGTTACAACACATTATGACGGCTTACTTGAAGAAGATGATTTAATAAGAAAAGACAATATCTGGTTTACAGAAAAAAATAAAGATGCCTCAACCAAGTTATACTCACTTTCAGATTTCAAAGCAGTAAATAGAATTACATCTTTACAAAAAGCTTATAAATACGGCAAGTTTGGAGCAATCCCTAATATTGAATAATAATGGGAGGACGTCGAAAAAGAAATTTAGATTTAAGAGGTAGTGTTTTCATAATTGGTGAAGGCCTTACAGAACAATACTATTTTGCACATTTAAAACATTTAAAAAAGTACAATTGCATAGTAAAGCCTCGTTTCTTTGGTAAAACCAGTATTGATGAAATAGAGAAATCTGTTAAGAAATTGCTTCTTGGTGGGGTTATTGTTACTTGTGTTTTTGATGCTGATGTTTCTGAGCGGGATATATCTGAAAAAGAAAAATTTATCCAGTTTAAGAAAAAATATCAAAGGAATAAAAATGTTATAATTTGTGATAGCTTACCATCAATTGAATTCTGGTTTTTGCTACATTTTGTAAAAACCAATAAACATTTTCCGAATTCAAAAACTGTAGAAAGAGAATTGAAAAAGTTTATTACAGATTATAGTAAAACAAAAAATTATCTCAAGAATACACGCTGGGTTGAGCAACTTGTTGGAAAATTAGAGACAGCTTGCGATAATGCAAAATCAATAGAACAAATACCCGACTGCTCATATTCAAATGTTTTCAAGGCTATCGAACAACTTGAAAGGGGGTGACTAAAACTCAAATTATCTATTTTCTTCTTACTTTTCTTTGAAATTGAATATCATCACTCACAAAAGAATAAGCAATAAGCTTTCCGCTTTCATCATATTTTTTTTGAAGTTTAACATCATTATCGGTAAGATAATTATAACTTGAAATACTTGCTTGAGCTATTGCCCAAAATGCAGGGTTGTTAGTTGAGTTTTTAATTACCGGATCAACATTTCTCTTGAAAATATCTTTTATCGAATGATATGCGTAAGCAATGATTTTTCCCGGCAATGTTTTATTTGCAAAATCGAAATTATTATTTGAAGCATAACGAATATTTTCCGCCATTTTGATATCATTATATAATAATGTGTATTCGTAATGGGCAGGAATTACCGGGGGAATATCAAATTCTGTGTAAGCAAATACTTTATTAATAATTTCGTTTTGATTTAGCTGAGGTATTTTTGTTAGATTTGATTTTGGAAACTTCACGTTTTGATATTCTTCAATAAATGAAGAAAAATTATTTGCAAATGCAAGTTCCTCAGGGAATGCCTGAATAGCATTTTTAATTTGAATATTTTTGCTTTTTATCTGTAATTTTGATGGAATATTGCCGGAATATTTTACAGTGTTTTGATTAGGAATCATTAAAAAATATACTCCGAAAAGAATTAATAATGAAGCTGCAATTCCAACCGAATAATAAATTACTTTTCTGGAAAAGAAAGGATATTTTTTTAATAATGATTTATTTTTATAAATGATTTCTTCATTAGCTTTCAAATGAGTTTTTCCGAAAAAGTCGAATTCACTTTTTAAGTATGGATTTTTTTTAATGAAATCTAAAAGTTCTTCTTTTTCGTTTTCATTCAAATCATTTTCGAAAAAAGCAATAAAAAATTTCTCGTAGTTTTCTTCATTAATATTTTCAGTATTAATAAAAGATGTTTTTTTTAAACTTTTTTTAAGATCAAATTTCACACTTTCATCAACAGGAATAATAATTTCTTCAAAACTTTCGAATTCTTCTTTCAGATCAGGACTGTTTTCAACAAAAATCAGAAGTTCCTCAACCATTGCTGGAGTGAGGTTTCCTTCATGGTAATCCAGGAAGAATATTTCATAATTATTTCTGTTGATATTCATCTTATTAAATTATACTAATGTTAAATATTTGCAAAATTATAAATTATCTTTTGTAACGCATACCTACTTCTAAACAGATATTGCTTTGTGTTTCTGTTAAGAATTAGTATACTTTATCCATACTGACAAGATATTTTTTCATGCTTAATCTTGCCCTGTAAATATATACCTTCACCTGCGATTCTCCGAGTTTGGTAATTTCTCCTATCTCTTTATACGAGTATCCTTCATAATCTCTAAGAAGAATAACTGTTCGTTGAATTTTAGGTAATTTTTCTGCAGCTTCGTTAAGTATTTCACTCAAATCAGAATATCCGTTCTCATGCGAAAAACTATCGTACGGTGCTTCTTCAAATTGAGTAAATTTTTTATCCTTTCTTATCTGATCGATCATTGTGTGATAAGCAGTTGTAAATAAATAGGATTTTGCTTTTATAAATTCTATTGATTTAACTTTGTTCCACATTTTTACATACGACTCCTGAACAATATCTTTCGCTTTATCTTCATCCTTAATATTTTTAAGAATAAAGCGAAATACATTATCAGAAAACTCATCTACACACTGATTATACTCAACTGTTGTCATTCAATTAATTGAATTAAACTTTATCTTCAAATTTTATGACGTGTAAAGATTGAAAAAGTTACTGCAAGATACAATTATTTTTGTTTTTTCTAAGAATAGTAATGCGAAAATTTTGTTTGTCATCCGCCTAGAGCCTTTGAGGCGCTTGGCGGGTTTGAATTTTTGTAGTTATTGATTTTAATATTCATCTTAACATCCGCCTAGCGCCTTTGAAGCGCTTGGCGGGTTTGTTTACTGCACAATTATAATTTTTACTTTACCCTTCTCATCTCAAAACCACAAACTTTCCCTTTCCAAAAACCTAAAATGTAAAACTTTAAATATAAAATGTAGAAAAGATTTTGCATGTTCGAAAATCCAGTATCAAGAATCCAACAATCAGCATACAGAAATTAGTCAAGCTTAAGAATAGCAAGAAATGCCTGTTGAGGAACTTCAACATTTCCTACTTGTCGCATTCGTTTTTTGCCTTTTTTCTGTTTTTCCAAAAGTTTACGTTTACGAGTAATATCGCCTCCATAGCATTTTGCGGTAACATCCTTACGATGAGCTTTAACGGTTTCGCGGGCAATAATTTTCGAGCCTATTGCTGCTTGTATAGCAACTTCATATTGTTGTCGTGGTATAAGTTCTTTAAGTTTAACACACATTTTTCGCCCAAAAGCATAAGCATTATCTCTGTGTATTAATGTTGAAAGAGCATCAACTAAATCTCCGTTAAGGAGAATATCCAGTCTTACAAGATTGGCTTTTTGATAACTCGATTGGAAATAATCGAAAGATGCATATCCTTTAGAAATGCTTTTCAGTTTATCGTAAAAATCAAAAACAATTTCGCCAAGAGGCATTTCAAAAGTTACTTCCACACGGTCACTGGTAAGATAAACCTGATTTTTTAAAATTCCTCGTTTATCAATACACAATTTCATTACTGAGCCAATATATTCGGTTTTAGAAATTATTTGTGCTGTAATATAAGGTTCTTCAATATAATTAATTAATGTAGGTTCTGGAAGTCCGGATGGATTATGAACTTCAATAATTTTACCTTTAGTTGTAATTACTTTGTACGAAACATTAGGCACAGTTGTAATTACATTCATATCGAATTCTCTATCGAGGCGTTCCTGCACAATTTCCATGTGAAGTAATCCAAGAAAACCACATCTGAAACCAAATCCAAGGGCTACCGAAGATTCCGGTAAAAAAGTCAGGGAGGCATCATTTAGCTGAAGTTTTTCAATCGAATTTCTTAGCTCTTCATAATCATCAGCATCGATTGGATAGATACCTGCAAAAACCATCGGCTTAACTTCCTCAAAACCCGAAATACCTTTTTCACAAGGTCGTTCAACATGAGTTATTGTATCACCAACTTTAACTTCTTTAGATGTCTTGACTCCTGAAATAATATACCCAACATCACCTGCTTTAAGAATATCACGTTTTTCAAGATTCATTTTAAAAACACCCACTTCATCAGCATGATATTCTTTTCCTGTATTAAAGAATTTTACGAAATCGTTTTTGGATATTGTTCCGTTAAATATTCTAAAATGAGCAATAATTCCTCTAAAGGAATTAAAAACCGAATCGAAAATCAAAGCTTGAAGAGGTGCTTTTTCATCACCTTTGGGTGCAGGAATTTTATCAATTATTTCTTTTAAAATAAGTTCGATTCCGTAACCGGTTTTCCCGCTTGCTTCAATAATATCATCTCTGTTGCAGCCAAGAAGATCTACAATTTGATCTTTTACATCCTCGGGCATTGCATTATCCAGATCCATTTTATTTAAAACAGGAATAATTTCAAGATCATTTTCTATGGCAAGATAAAGATTGGAAATGGTTTGAGCCTGAATGCCCTGTGTGGCATCAACAATTAATAGCGCACCTTCACAGGCTGCAATAGATCTCGAAACTTCATAAGAAAAATCCACATGACCCGGGGTATCAATAAGATTGAGTGTGTATTTTTCGCCATCAAGTTCATAATCCATTTGAATAGCATGGCTTTTAATAGTGATTCCTCTTTCGCGCTCAATGTCCATATCATCTAATACCTGTTCCTGAATATCTCTGGAGTTGATAGTGGAGGTGGCTTCCAATAACCTGTCGGCAATTGTGCTCTTCCCATGGTCAATATGAGCTATTATGCAAAAGTTTCTTATATTTTTCATAAAGGGCAAAAGTAATATTTAAATTTATTTTATTGAATTTTATTTGCATAATGAACCTAATTGGATGTAATTTTGTAGAGAAATAATATAAGGATTAATGAAAAATTGGAATAAATATGAAAACGAAGAAGATTAAATTAGGTCTTATGGGGTTCGGAGAAGTTCCACGGCATATTTATCGTTTGTGCCTGAATGATGATCGAATTGAAGTTGTTGCCATAGGAGAAATTGGAAAACCCGAAATATTACACTATCTCCTCCAAGCTGAATCAAAAGAAAAACTTGATGTTGAACTCGAAGGGAATTTTTTAGTTTCAAAAAACAGAAAAGCAAGATTTGTACATGCTGTAAAACCAGGTGATGTTCCCTGGGATATATTTGATGTTGATGTTGTAGTTGACGGTACAGCGAAGTATAAAACAAAAGAATATATGGAACAGCATTTAAATGCCGGAGCAAAGCGTGTAATATTGTCAAATTTGCCTGAAAATGATATCGACAGAGTAGTTATTATGGGAGTGAATGACCATTCAATAAAAGCTACAGATAAGTTGATCTCAGCAGGTTCAGCTACGACAAACGCTACTGCAATAATGTTAAAGATTTTGGAGGAAAACTTCGGTGTTGATTATGCAATGCTGACAACTGTTCATTCTTATACTTCCGATCAACCTTTGAGAGATAAAGCTGGAGATGATTTTCGTCGCAGCCGATCAGCCGCCGAAAACATTATCCCTAATAAAACTCCATCACCTGAATGGATACAGAAAATCATGCCTGAATTTAAAGGTAAAATTGGAGGTTCAGCCTTAAATGTACCTGTACCAAACGGTTCACTTCTTGATCTTACCACAGTTTTAAAAATGCATGATGTTAGTGTGAATGATATTAATAAAGCTGTTGAAAATGCTGCTCCAAAGTTGAAAAATATTATTGAAGTAGTTGATGATCCTATTGTTTCGACAGATGTGATTGGAAATTTTCACTCAGTTGTTTTTGATAAAAGGGCAACAATGCATTCTCCATTTCGAATGGTTAAAACTTTAACATGGTATCATGCAGCACTTGCAATGGCTGCCAGAGTTATTGATGTAATACATGCTTATGATAAAATTGATAATAAAGGAGGTGTAAAATGAATGTAGCTATTAATGGATTTGGAAGAATTGGCAGATCAGTATTTAGAATTCTTTCTGAAAGGGATGATATAAATGTTGTTGCAATTAATGATCTTTTCGATAATGAAGTTCTTACATATTTATTGAAATATGATACTGTAATGAAGGGCTATGGTCAGAATGTTGAACTTAAAGATGGATATCTGAAAACCAAATACGAAAATGTTAAGATGTTAAGTGAAAAAGATCCGACAAAACTACCATGGAAAGAACTTGATGTTGATGTTGTGGTTGAGTCAACCGGTATTTTTAGAACAAAAGAAAAATTGATTTCTCATATTCAAGCCGGGGCAAAAAGAGTAATTCTTACTGTTCCTGCAAAAGATGAAATTGATTGTACAATAGTTATGGGTGTTAATGATGATGATTTAAAACCCGAGCATAAAATTATTTCAAATGCAAGTTGTACTACAAACTGTCTTGCTCCGATGGCAAAAATCTTAAACGATGCTTTTGGAATTAAAGAAGGCTTAATGACGACAACTCATGCCTATACAAATGACCAACGTTTAGCTGATGTACCCCACAAAGACTGGCGTCGTGGCAGAGCAGCAGCAGAAAATATTATTCCGACAACTACAGGTGCTGCAAAAGCTGTTGGACAAGTAATTCCCGAATTAAAAGGAAAACTCGACGGAATGGCTTCACGTGTACCGGTTCCTGATGGTTCTGTTGTTGATCTTATTGTTGAAGTAGAAAGAGATGTTACAGTTGAAGATGTTAATGCTGCAATACGTCTAGCTTCTACAACTAAGGAAATGAAAAGAGTACTTCTTTATTCAGACGAAAAACTGGTTTCCTCAGATATTGTCGGTAATTCTTATTCTTCTATTTACGATGCAGAATTTACTACTGTTCTTGGTAAAAGAATAGTTAAAACTCTTAACTGGTACGATAATGAGTGGGGATACTCAAACCGTGTTGTTGATCTTATCGAAAGATTAATGGAATGGAAATAATGAATTTCAGGTTTTAAATTTAGGATTTTAGATTTCCCCACCCGAATTGCTGATATTGTTTAGTTGGGTGGGGATTTTTTTATTACTTCAACAATGTAATGCAAAAAAAGCATGATATTTTTGTAGTGTAATACAAAAAAAGCATGATATTTTTGCATTTGAATTCAAATGGAATCCCAAAATGAAATACCGTTTTCCAAAAACATTTCTGGAAAATTATCCTGATAATGAAACAAGAATTGTTAATAAGGAAAATTATGAAGATTTTTTGGGAATAAAAATGTAAAGTGGAATAATGAAATAATTGAATGATGTGTCAAAATTAAAACCCATTATCTAAAAATTGTAATTGATCCTTTAAGAGTTCTTTTTTGTAATCCGTTAAGAGTGATTTCAAAGACATCACAAACATAAAAATAAACTCCGGTTGGACAATCTTTATTGGAATTTAGATTTTTCCCATCCCAGTTAATTTGAGGATTTGTTGTTACATAAACAGTTACTCCCCAACGGTTAAGAATACTCATGGCAACATTTTCTACTGCTGCAACTGATTCGGGAAAAGGAACAAACAAATCGTTATGACCATCTCCGTTTGGAGTAAAAACATTTGGTAATCTGTAAACAGGACAAGCATCATAATCAACACAAACTATATTGCTGTAATCACTTTGGTTTCCTGAAGAATCAATTGCTGTAACAACATAACAAGCTGTAACCGATTCCAGATTTGAATGATAATAAATTGTGTCGTCGGGATATAAAGTTGAATCAATTAACGAAAAATCAGAGGATTGCTTGGGAGAATAATAAATATAATATTTTGTAACATCATCAGCACATGTATAGTTAGGGTTTGTCCAAGATAATCTGTTTTCTATTAAATCACAATTTGTGCTTACTGATAAAACAGGAGGGCAGGAGGCAACGTTGTCAATTGGAATACCGCATGCTTTTTGTGAAAAATTAATTATTGGATCAATAAAACCCGGCGAAGAATAACTTCCTGTAGCTTTAATGTAATAGCAATATTCGTCACCGTTTATCAATCCTCTATCATTATAAAAAGTATTATTTGTAACACTTATAGAATCAAATTCTGTTTGTCCTAGTCCCTTTCGATAAATCACATATTCATAATTATTCCATGGAGTATTGAAATTCCAACTGAGTTGTAATTCATCATCTGTTTCATTGATTGAAAGAAAAATTGAAGAAGCAACGTGAGATGGTCCAATGTCTCCAATTGAATTACTGAAAAGATCAATACGATAACTAAAAGCAGAATTTGATGAATTAAGATTAATTCCTTCATCAAAAAATAAAGTATCATTTAAACTGTAATTTGCAGAAACCTGAACTAAATTATTTCCAACTTGTCCTTCCGATCGTAAAATTTTATAAATATAGGGGCCCGGAAATTGTATTGTATCAAGATCAGTTGGTTTCGACCATGCAAGAAAACAATTCCCGTTAAGGTTATTCGAACTGTCATTACTTATATTTGTAATTACCGGAAGATCTTTTATTAAAGATGCACATGTTTCAATAGAAGCATAGCTTTCGGCTCCATCGGCAAAAAATGCTGTAATCATATAACAATAATCAATTCCATGGACAAGACCGCTTCCATAGTTATCATCGGTATAATTTATTGTATTGACATCATTAATTTCATCAATAAAAATATAGCCTGTATAAGGAGGAACGCCAGTTTCGCAATAGCCCGGAACAAAACCGAAATATCCATTTCGCCGATAAATTTTATATCCGGTGGCATTTTCGCAAATACTTTTTTCCCACGAAAGACGAATTGTATTTCCAAGAGCTTCGGCAAGTGGATTTTCCGGAGCTGGTGCAATAACAGTAATATTTGCAGTTTGAAAATCGACAAGACTTACAGGTGTGCCATCATCTACAGCTTTGAAAGAAACTTGCCAAGCTTGTTTTTGAATGTGTTGACATGCTGTTTCCCAAGTGAAAGTAGTTGTGGCAATATCAATTCCGGTGGCAGGATCAGGATCAATTGTTGCAGGGTTAATGTTAGTTTCGAAAGGTCCTCCTGTGGCGGTTAATGTAATTTCATCACCATCAATTCCAATTGCACTAACATCAAATATTAAAGTGTTTTTTGCTTCAATACAGGTGTCGGGAATTTCATCAATGATCGGAGGATTTTCGTCACAAGTAGTAATTTTTACCTGCATATCGCGAGTAACAAATCCAATCCGTACTCCATTTCTCCATTCTTCAACAATAAATGCAATATTAAATTCGCCTTGTAAATTTGGAACATCCCAGATAATATCACCATTTAGCGTGTTGATTGTAAAAGTATTTTGCGGATCGGGAAGCACTTCATTTGGTAAAACAAAGCCTGGTATTGGGTCTCCATCGCTACCACGGCAATCAACAAGTTTGTATGATAAACTGTCTCCATCAACATCGTAAGCTCCCGGGTTATGCATAAATATTTTATCAACACATCCATAATCAATCGGCTGATTTAATAATTGAACCGAATTATTTATACCAAGAAATGGATTAATTACTAATTCGCTTTCAACAAAAATTGGTACATCAATTGAATTTGGAATATTAGCAACTCCGAAATTTCTGTTAGGATCTTCCATTGTGAGTGAGTATGTTCCAACACCTGGATAAGTGTGAGTGCCGAGATATACATTATAAACAACATCAGAAGCAATAGCAGTTTTAACAACACGTGGTATTAGTGTTTCATTCCCATCACCCCATATAATGAGTAAAAAATCACGAGAGTCGTTTGCCGGTGTAGGGTTTGCATAAGTAATTAATTTAATTTCGTAAGTTAAACCGCTTTTATGACTATATATAATCTCTGCTGCTCTTTGATGTGTTGCCGAGACATGCAAAAAACAAAGAAAAAAAAATGATATTATTAAGACATATTTTTTCATTTTAAAATATGATTCTATGTAAAAATATAATGTTTAATAAAACTTTCCATTGATTCACAGATTAAAAAATTATTTTTTTTGTAATGAGTGTTCCTATTCCAAAATTTACTTTAGTTAATCTGCTTTTGTTTTGCTTTTTTAACAAACTCATAAATTGGTAAAAAGTTAAAAAATATTATTTCCAGTCAAAATTAATTATTCTTTACATATCAAAGGAATTTTTTTTCATCCTTTTTTTTGAAAACATTTTATATAAACGATTTTTGAGTAATTTTGTTTTAACAAAATAAGTTAATATCTGTTAATGTATAAACCTGATGCCGAAATAGAAAAAAGAGAGATAATCCAGCGATATCGTAATATTCTGAAAGTTTGGTACACCAAAAAAACGGAAAAAGATATGCAGTTGGTTAGGAAAGCTTTTGATGTCGCAGTTGAAGCACATAAAGATATGCGCCGTCGATCTGGGGAGCCATATATATATCATCCTCTGGATGTTGCACGTATTGCTGCTGAAGATATCGGATTAGGAACAACATCAATTGTATGCGCTTTGCTTCATGATGTTGTTGAAGATACCGATTATTCAATTAAAGATATTGATGGATTGTTTGGCGAGAAAGTTGCAAAAATTATTGACGGACTTACAAAAATCGAAGATATTTTTGATCATTCATCTCTATCACGACAAGCTGAGAATTTCAAGAAAATGTTAAATACTCTTTCGGAAGATGTAAGAGTTATTTTGATTAAACTTGCTGATCGCCTTCATAATATGCGTACTCTTGGTGCTATGCCACATGAAAAACAAATGAAAATATGTTCAGAAACACGTATTCTTTATGCTCCTCTTGCATATAGACTAGGTTTGTTTGCAATAAAAAGTGAACTCGAAGATCTGGTTTTAAAATATACAGAGCCTGATATTTATCAAACCATTTGTAAAAAGTTAATAAATACCAGAAAAGAAAGGGTTAAATTTACTAATAAATTTGTTGTACCGATAAAAAAGGCATTTGAAAAAAATGGAATTAAAGCTGGAATTGAAATAAAAGAAAAATCGATTTTTTCTATCTGGCAAAAAATGAAAAATAATGAAATTCCTTTTGAGGATATTTATGATGTGTTTGTTGTAAGAGTGATTATTGATACTTCTACGGAAAAAGAAAGATCAAGTTGCTGGAAAGTATATTCTTTAATTACTGATTTTTATCGTCCAAAACATGATAAATTGCATGACTGGATATCATTTCCAAAAGCTAATGGATATGAATCACTACATTCTACATTTATGAGTGAAACAGGTAAATGGGTGGAAGTGCAAATAAGAACTGTTAGAATGAATGAAATTGCTGAAAAAGGTTATGCAGCCCATTGGAAATATAAAAATGCTGATGAAGATGAAAGTAGTCTTGACGAATGGCTAAGAAAAGTGAGGGAATTACTTCAAGGTAATGATTCTGATGCAATTGATTTTCTTACTGATTTTAAACTAAATTTATTTTCTGACGAAATTTTTGTTTATACCCCTAAAGGAGAATTGAAGAACCTTCCATTAGGTTCAACCATTTTGGATTTTGCATATAATATTCATACTCAAATAGGAGATAAATGTATTGGTGGAAAAATAAATCATGAGTTAGTTCCTCTTAAACATGTTTTAACAAGTGGTGATCAGATTGAAATCATTACATCAAAAAAACAAACTCCGAATGAAGACTGGCTAGATTTTGTGATAACTGCAAGAGCAAAATCAAGTATTAATGACTCAATAAAAGAAAATCGTAAAAAATATAAATCACAAGGAGTTAAAAAATTGATAGAATATTTTGATGAATTGCATATAGAATATTCCAGATCAAATATAAAAAAATTACAAAAAGATACTGAATACCCAAGTTCAATTGATCTTTACTATTTTGTTGCTTTTGATAAAATTAATTTAAAAGACATTAAAAACAGTTTTCAAATTGAGGATAGAACATTGTTTGGTTATAAATTACCATTTTCCAAATCCAAAAAGTTAAAAACGTTAAATGAAACAATAAATGAAAAAATAAGAAATAAGCCGTCCTCACTTATTCTAAAAACGGATGTTAATAATTTAAAATATATTATAGCAGATTGTTGTAATCCTATTCCCGGAGATGATGTAATTGGGTATTTTGATGGTAAAGATTCTATTTTTGTTCACCGGACAAATTGCCTTCAGGCAAGTAAACTAATGTCGAGTTATGGCGATAGAATTGTAAAAGCAAAATGGGAGAGGGAAAAACTCATTTCTTTTCTTGCAGGAATAAAAATTTCTGCTGTTGATAATTTGGGTCTTATTAATAATATTTCAAAAATAATATTTCAGGAGTTTAGCTCAAATATTCGCTCATTTCATCTTGAAACTTCTGAAGGAGTTACTAATGCGATAATCATGATATATGTTCATGATACCAAAAACCTTAATAACATTATCAAAAAACTAAGAAAAATTAAGGAAATTAAAAAAATCTCCAGAATTGATCGTTTTTCAGAGACTACATTATAACATCCAGCATGTCAAGACAATGAAAAAATTGTTAATACAATAGTTGATAATTTTGATTATTTTTATTTATACCAAATAATATTAATTCAATATTTTTTTTACTTTTATAAAAAATTATTGTAAAATGGAAAATGGAGAAAAGGATTCATCTCTTGAAACAGTATTACAGATCTTTACTGACTATCTGGAGAAGCACGGTCATAGAAAAACACCTGAAAGACGTACAATTTTAAAGGAAATATATTCAACGATTGGTCATTTTGATATTGAATCATTGTATACTAAAATGAAGAATAATAAGTATCGTGTAAGTCGTGCAACACTCTATAATACAATTGAATTATTACTCAACTGTGACCTTGTTATTAAACATCAGTTTGGAAGTAATTGTGCTCAGTTTGAAAGATCGTATAAATTTAAACAGCACGATCATTTTATTTCTGTTGACGATGGAGAAGTATTAGAGTTTTGTGATGCCAGAATTATGGAAATACAGAATTCAATTGAAAAGATTCTTAATGTTGAAATTTCTCATCACTCATTAACATTTTATGGGAAAAGAAAATTAATTAAATAATTGTAAATAAAAAACAAACAAATGAAAGTTGATGTTCTATTAGGTCTTCAATGGGGCGATGAGGGAAAAGGAAAAATCGTTGATGTTTTAACTCCCAAATATGATATTATTGCCCGATTTCAGGGTGGACCAAATGCAGGTCATACAATTATATTTGATAAAAAGAATTTTGTTTTACATACGATTCCATCCGGAATTTTTAATAAAGACACTCAAAATGTGATAGGAAATGGAGTAATTGTTGATCCTTGTATTTTAAAAAAAGAAATTGATACTCTTGCCGAAAGCAATATTAATACTTTCGATAATTTATATATTTCCAAAAAAGCTCATTTAATATTACCCTCTCATCGTTTGCTTGATGCAACGTATGAAAAAGAAAAAGGAAAATCAAAAATTGGCTCAACACTGAAAGGAATTGGTCCTACATATTCTGATAAAACAGCAAGAACAGGAATAAGATTTGGAGATGTAATTTCTGATAATTTTATTGAAAAATATAATAAATTAAAATCTGATCATTTTAAAATAATTGATTTCTATAAGTTTGATTTTAGAAATTACAAAATTGATGGATTTGCTTTTGATGAATACGAAAAAAATTGGCTTAAAGCAGTTTCAGAACTAAAAGAATTTAAATTAATCGACAGCGAATATTTTATTAATGATGCACTAAAGCAAGGAAAATCTGTTCTTGCAGAAGGAGCTCAGGGTACAATGTTAGATCTTGATTTTGGATCATATCCATATGTTACTTCATCAAATACAATTACATCGGGTGTTTGCTCCGGTTTGGGTGTTGCACCAAAAAATATTGGTAAAGTTTTGGGTATTTTTAAAGCATATTGCACAAGGGTTGGAAGTGGTCCGTTTCCTACCGAACTTGATGATGCAGATGGTGATAAGCTTAGAGAAATTGGTCGTGAGTTTGGTTCAACTACCGGACGACCTCGAAGATGTGGATGGCTTGACCTTAATGCTCTTAAATATTCAATTATGCTGAATGGTGTTGACGAACTGATGATGATGAAAGCTGATGTGATGAGTCCGTTTGAAAAAATAAAAATTAGCTCTAAATATAATTTTAATGGAAAACTTATTGATAAAATTCCTTTCGATATTTCTGTAGATGGGATTACTCCTATATATAACGAATTTGATGGTTGGAATATTGATATCGAAAATTTAACTTCAATTGATGATGTTCCTGAGAAACTTATGGATTACGTAAAATATATTGAAAAAGAAGTTGATGTACCTATTAAAATTATTTCAGTTGGACCTGATAGAAAACAAACAATAATAAGAGATTAATACCTTACTATTTCTATTTGAAGAATAAAAAAAATCACAAAAAATATTTTTTGTGATTTTTTTTTGGAAATAATTGAAAGTTTAAAAAGATAATTATTGAAGTTTTCGTTTAACTTCAATTTCTTCAAATCCTTCAACTATATCACC
>CAYOKJ010000071.1:0-15701 GCA_964404485.1 uncultured Bacteroidales bacterium
GATTTTATCTTTTTTTTCCGTGATTTTCTGCGTTTATCCGCGTACTCCGCGTTCCCATTTTTTTTCAATCCAAAATCTTAATCAAGATTCCATTTTGCAGACAGAATATCGAATATCAATCAACGAACTCCGATTTATGATTTTTCAGGGAATGTAATAGAAACGCGGAACACACTGAAGAACACGGATTTTCACGGAAGATTTTATCTTTTTTTTCCGTGATTTTCTGCGTTTATCCGCGTACTCCGCGTTCCTATTTTTTCTTTATGAATTCTCATTGCTTGTATAAATCTCAAATCTTCAATCCAAAATCATAAATTTATTTCCTTTCTCACGCAACCTTTTTCCCTTTCATACATCATTATAATATACAAATCAAAAATTAAATCTTAAAAAAATAAGTATGAGAAAAATTATTCTAATTTGTTTTATTTGGCTTGCCGGAACTTTATTTGTTTCCGCTCAAGAAAAACAAACGACAACTGCTAACTCACAAACTGTTACAAAAAGCGAGAATTCCGAATCGAATAATAATAAGGTTCCAGAGGATGAGAAAAAATTGAATTATTCTATTAAAGGCTATTATAATGTCACGGATATGGGGTTTTTAATTGGATCAACTTATAATATGAATGTTGCACCATTTTCGCTTTTAACTGTTAACGGTTATCAATTTACAGAAAACTTCGGTCTTGGAATTGGTCTTGGAATTGAGTTTTTTTCCGAAAGCTATTTGCCTTTAGTACTTGACGCAAGATATTATTTTCGCAAAGCAAGTTTTTCGCCTTATGCTTTTTTTCATGGGGGATATTTGTTTGCTTTAGATTCTGATGCAAATCAAAACATTGTTTACGATCATTATTATATGTGGTCGAGTTATATGCCTCCTTATCGGGAAGTTAAACCAAAAGGAGGATGGATGCTAAATCCGGGTTTAGGAATAAGAAATATGTTTAACGAGCATTTTGGTTTTACTTTTAGTGTAGGATACAGATTTCAGAGCCTTCAATATAAATATAATGATGATAGTCAGTTATTCCAAAAGATTAACAGACTTGATCTTAAAATTGGTTTCATATTTAAATAGTTTTTGCAAGAAAATGCCAATAACTTCGTAAGCCTTGTTCTTGACGCTTTCTTACTAAAAACTAAAAATTTAGCTGATACTAAATAAAATATTAATAAAAATAATAAAGACATGAAAAAGATAAGTATATTTCTCATAGTAATTTTAACAATCACGCTAAGCTCTTGTAAAGATAAATATATTGAAATATTTGTTGCTAACAGTCCAATTTACATGAGTTATGAAACCTTACGACAATCGGTAAAACAAACTGATGCAAGAGTATTGGAAAATCCAGGGAAAATTTATTTCAAGGATGATTACATTTTTGTTGTAGAAAAGATGAAAGGTATTCATATAATTAATAATTCGGATTCTTCCAATCCCGAAATTTTAACATTTATCGAAATTCCCGGAAACGTCGATATTGCCATAAAAGGTAATGTTTTGTATGCCGATAGTTATATTGATATGGTAGCAATTGATATTTCCGATCTTTCGGATATTAAAGAAGTTAATAGAGTTGAAGGTATTTTGCCTTATACTCTTCCTCCAACTGATGAAGATTATCCAATTGCTCAAATTGATGAAGAAAAAGGGGTTGTTATTGCATGGGAAACTAAAAAAGTTCGTCAGGTGGTTGACAATAATTATTATCCGTTTTATAAAATGGAGGGCGATTTAATAATGCCATCTTCCTTTGGTAATTATGGAGGGATAAGCATTACAGGTATAGGTGTTGGTGGATCTATGGCTCGTTTTGGCATTAAGGATAATATTCTTTATGCTGTTGATGTTGCTCAGTTGCACATATTAAATATAAGCACACCGGCTGACCCCGAAAGCCTTGGTGATTTTTATGTTGGCTGGTCTGTTGAAACCATGTTTATCCTTGATGATAATATGTTTTTTGGAACTCAAAGCGGCATGCTTGTATATGATATTTCATCCCCGACTTGTCCAATTTATATTAGCACATTTTGGCATATGACATGCTGCGACCCGGTGGTGGTTAAAGATACAATTGCTTATGTTACACTTCGTGGTGGAAATATGTGTGGAAATAATCTTAATGAACTTGATGTTATTTCAATTGCTGATTTATTAAATCCAACTTTATTAAAAGTTTATCCAATGGCTGGTCCTTATGGTTTGGGAATTGATGATAATATTTTATTTGTTTGTGATGGTGATGCCGGATTAAAAATTTATGATGCTTCAGATCCATTAACAATAGATGAAAATATGTTGGCACATTTCCCCAATATTCAAGCTTATGATGTAATTCCAATAAATGGAATTTTAATATTGATTTGTGAAGATGGAATTTATCAATATGATTATCAGGATATTGAAAATATTCAGTTGTTAAGTAAAATTGATATTGGATAAACTACTTTGTGATTTTGGGTTTGATGTTTTGAGTTTATTTATTCGCTAAGCGATTCAACTTAAAACCTAAAACCTTGAAATTTATAAGATTTATGCTCAAGTGAAGTTTATATAAAAAAGATGTGAAGATAATAACAGAGCTATATTATCTTTGTTATATCAATTGAATTTCTAAATTGCTGATAAATATTTTGAAATATTTTTTTCTTTGTCAAGGCAAATATTCTTTGCATCCGTACGGACGGAAATAATATTTAACGCAGAGAAAGTAAAAAAGAAACGAAATATATCGGTAATTTGGTTGTTCAGTTGGTATCAGTCAAAGAATTGAAAAAATAAGCAAGTGAGCATAAACAACTTCGAACAAATAATACAAGGTTGTGTAAAAGGCAAGAGAAAATCTCAGGAAATGTTATTCAACACTTTTTCGAAGAAGATGTTTGCTGTTTGCTTGTACTATTCAAAAAATAAAGACGAAGCTGAAGATATTTTACATAATGGTTTTTTAAAGGTTTTTGAAAATATAAAACAATTTAAAGGAAGAGGTTCTTTTGAAGGATGGCTAAGGAAAATTTTTGTAAATACTGCACTTGAGAAGTTTAGAAATCAAACATTTCTTACAGCAGTTAGCGACCAAATTGAGTACGATTATATTACTGAAGATGCAGACATAATCAGCAAGCTTTCTTCAGAAGAACTGATAGAAATGATACAGGAACTTTCGCCGGCTTACCGAATGGTTTTTAATCTTTATGCTGTTGAAGGCTACTCGCATGAAGAAATAAGTGAAAAACTGAAAATTGCGGAAGGAACTTCAAAATCGAATCTGGCAAGAGCCAGAAAAATATTGCAAAATAAATTCAGAGAGCGTTTTACAATTTCTGAAGAGAAAATAAAATGAAAAACAAAAAGCAAAATACAGATAATTTATACAGGGATATTCTTCTGAAAGCTGAAGTAGATACACCTGCCAATATCTGGGGTAAACTTGAAAAAGATCTTGATTTTGCAGACAAAAGTCGTAAGATTATTTATTATCGCAGCTTGGCTGCTGTAGCTGCTATTGTTTTGATTTGTATGACCGCCGGAATTATTTATCTTGTTTCAGAAAATAAAACTTATAAAAATGAAATTGCCGAACAGAAAATTATTGAGAAACCTGAAATAAAAAAAGAAAAACAAAAAAACGAAATTGTAAAAATCGAAGAAAAACAGAATACTGCAATTGAAGAAAAAAAGAATATCTATGTAAATAAAACAAAACTTGAGGCGAAGAAAAATAAAATAGTCAGTTCTCAAAATGCTATTGCAATAGTTGTTGAAAAAAAAGAAGAAAGAATTAAAAGTTATCTTCATAAAATATCTCCATTTTATTCTTCTGAAGTTAAGTATAGATATGAATTCGAAATTGCACTCTTACCAAAGAATACTAATTTTTATAAGGGAATAATACCACTTAATAAGCAAGATATTATCACTTTTAAGGATGAACTTTATGCCGATAATTTTGTTTCTGATAAGAAAAAAGGAAAAAATAAATGGACAATCGGGGGCAATTTTTCACCGTCTTATGTTTCTATGAACAAAAATGTGAGTAAAGATTATGCTGCAAATAATGTCCTTTTTTATAATAGTGATTCGGATGCAGAAACTCCAATGGTTGCATACACTGGAGGGCTTAATGTCGATTACCGGATTTCTGAAAAATGGAGTTTGCAGTTGGGAATGTATTATTTAAAACAAGGACAGGAAATTCAGGATTTTGTGGTTTTGGAAAATAATTTTGCCGGTGCTAATAAATCATCTTCAAATACAAGCATTGGGAATATTACATTCAATAATCAAAATCAGGTATTTGAAAACGAAACTGTAATTAATGAGACAAATTATGGATTTGATGTACTTGCTACTCAATTTGATTCGTATTTAATACAAAATCTTGAGTTTATGGAAATCCCATTTGTATTAAAATATCAATTGCTGAGTAAAAAATTGGGTATGTATTTATTAAGTGGTTTTAATGCAAGTTTTTTAATCGGAAATAATGTCTATCTCGAAAGTAATAGTTCACCAATTGGAAAAACCGAAGATGTAAATACTTTGATTTATAAAGGCATAATTGGTTTTGTTATTGAATATCCTATTTCAAAAAAAATCTCAATAAATATCAGTCCTGTCTATAAGTACCAGCTAAATTCAATAAATAAAAATATATTTTACAATGCTCACTTACAATATTTTGATTTTAAAACCGGTATTAGTTATAAATTGTAATTGTGTTTTTGATTTGAAATTTCATGCTTTAATTTATAAATGGTTGATGGGATTATTTTCACATTTAATCATTTTCGCATTAATTCTTCACCACCTTAAATTTGTGGTAGAACCAATTCTTTTGGCGAATTGTATATTTTAATCTTCCGATGGCAATTATTCGATATATTTTTATAATTTTGACCTGATTGGAAAAATATAATAAAAATGAAAATTGCAATTATAGGTTTTGGTGCTGCAGCTATAGGTTTTATCGAAAAAATAAAAAAGACTTCTCACGAAATTCATGTTTTTGAAAAAAGTAAAGATATTTATTCTTCCAGTATTTCCGGAATAAGAGCTGATGGAAAGCTTTTCGTGTCAAAAGAAATGGGTGGAGATATTGAGATTGATCTTGAATTACAGAAAAAACTTGTAAATTACTGGATTGATAAAACGAGTAGCAAAACTGTTGAAACAGGTCATTCTTTTAGAGATTCAGCTTATTATAAAAAGTTCTATGAATATGGATTTCAACCGGTAATTTCCGATTTTTATCATCTTGGAACAGAACAACTGACAGAAGTTTTATATAACGTCTTTGATGATTTTAGTAAAAGAAAAAATATTCATTTTCACTTTAGTGAAAAAATTGAAAAAATTAATTTTCTTAACGGAGATATCAGATTAAATGACAAGGATATATTTGATAAAGTAATTGTTGCTGTTGGAAGAAGTGGCCATAAACTTGTAAAAACTATTGTAAAGGATTTTCCCGAACTTATTGTTGACAATACTAAAGTTGATCTTGGAATAAGATATGAATTACCTAATCATATTGTGGAGGATATTAATAAAGAAATGTATGAGTTTAAGGTCAGATACAAAAGTAAAACCGGATACATGGTTCGTACGTTTTGTAACAATCCTTCGGGATATGTTGTGACTGAAAATTATGAAGATTTTGTTACCGTTAACGGTCATGCCAAATTGAAAGAAAAAAGCATGAACACCAATTTTGCCGTTCTCACAACTGTTCAACTAACTCAACCTTTTAACGATCCTGTGGGATATGGTTCGCATATTGCGAGACTTACAAATATACTTGCCGGAGAAAAAATTATCCTCCAGACTTATAAAAATTTCAAAGATTCAAAAAGGACAAAAAATCTATACCGGGTTCATAGTACTTTGCCGAAAAATGAATCTATACTTGGAGACATTAATTTGGCGTTCCCTCGAAGAATAATAGAAAGTATTATTGATTTTATTGAAAATCTTGACAAAGTTCTTCCTGGTGTAGCAAATCCAGATAATCTTGTTTATGCCCCGGAAATTAAGTTTTATTCCAGCACTGTGAATAACAATAAATTTGATAATCTTAAATTTATAGGCGATTGCTCGGGTTACACCCGTTCAATTATTTATGCAACGGCTCATGGGTATCTTATGGGAGAAGAACTATTAAAATAAATAATCAACCAACATAAAAATAATTTTTAAATAGTAATGAATTAGTACTTAAAGTGAACAAAAGTTTAGAGTGATTAAAGTTATTAAAATGATAAATAATTTGTAAAGAAAAACCTTTATACATTTTAGGCACTCTAAATTATAGACATTAATTAAACTCTTAAATTTTTTAATATGAAAACATTATGCACAATTTTTCTTTCTATAATTTTTGTCGTTTCCTCGATAAATGTTGAAGCAAAGAAGAAAAAAGAAAAAAACAATAACGATACAATAAAATCGAGTGTTGTTAGTGGTTTAAAATTCAGAAGTATCGGTCCGGCTTTTACTTCCGGCAGGATAGCTGATTTTGCTGTAAACCCTGAAAATACAAGCGAATATTATGTTGCAGTAGCTTGCGGACATATCTGGAAAACAGAAAATTCAGGAACTACATGGAATGCTGTTTTTGAAAATTACGGAGCATATTCTATTGGTTGCCTTGCAATGGATCCTAAGAATCATAATGTTGTATGGACAGGAACAGGTGAAAATAATCACCAGCGTGCTCTGGCTTATGGGAACGGAATATATAAAACTGTAGATGGAGGGAAATCGTGGAAAAATATGGGATTGAAAGATTCCCGTCAGATAGGAATGATAGCTATAGATCCCCGAAATTCTGACATAGTTTTTGTAGCTGCTGAAGGCTCTGTCTGGGGTCCGGGTGGCGACCGTGGTTTATACAAAACAACTGATGGAGGAAAAACATGGAAGAAAGTTCTGGAGATAAGTAAACATACAGGAGTAAACAATGTAGTTATTGATCCGTGTCGTCCTGATATAATGTATGCTACTGCTGAGCAACGAAGACGTCATGTTAATACAAAAATTGGTGGTGGCCCCGAATCTGCAATTTATAAATCAACCGATGGGGGAGAGAACTGGAGAAAATTAAAATCAGGTCTTCCTTCAGGAGATGTTGGTGGTATGGGAATAGCTGTTTCACCAATCAATTCAGATGTTGTTTATGCTATTATTGAAGCGGCAGGAAAAAGTGGTGGTTTTTTCAGATCTTCCGACAGAGGGGAAACATGGAAGAAAATGGGTGACCATTCCAGTAGCGGACAATATTATAACGAAATATATTGCGACCCAGTTCAGTTCGACAAAATTTATTCTGTAGAAACAATTTCAAAATATACTATTGATGGTGGAAAAACATGGAAAAGTATTGGTAATCACAGCCGTCATGTTGACGACCATGCATTATGGATTGATCCTGCCAATACCAAACATTTTATGATTGGTAGTGATGGTGGAGTATATGAATCATTTGATGCAGGAAAAAAATTCTATTTTAAATCCAATTTGCCTGTTACTCAGTTTTATCGTGTTGCAGTTGATAATACAGAACCATTTTACTGGGTTTATGGTGGCACTCAGGATAACAACAGTTTTGGAGGACCATCAAGAAACTTAAAATCGTCGGGTGTGGAAGGCAGTGAATGGATTGTTACTCTTGGTGGTGATGGTTTTTGGCAAGCAATAGATCCTGAAAATACGGATATAGTTTATTCTGAATCTCAGTATGGAAATATTTACAGATATGATAAAAAAAGTGGTGAGTCGATAAAAATAAAACCTCAACCACGAAAAGGCGAAAAAACATACAAATGGAATTGGAACTCTCCTTTTATTATAAGTCCACATTCAAATACAAGACTTTATATGGGAGCTGAGAAAATATTCAGAAGCAACGACAGAGGAAATACTTGGGAAGTTATAAGCGATGATATTACAGCTCAGATTGACAGAAATAAGTGGCCTGTAATGGGGAGATACTGGGGCGTTGATGCTGTTGTTAAAGATGTTTCAACTTCACTTTACGGAATGGCTGTTACAATTGCCGAATCTCCTGTTCAGGAAGATTTAATTTATGTTGGAACTGATGACGGATTAATTCAGATTACTGAAGATGCAGGGAAAAACTGGAAGAAAATTGATAAATTTCCTGATGTTCCTGAATATACTTATGTAAGTGATATCATGCCATCAAAGTATGATGCAAATGTTGTTTATGCTTCTTTTGATAATAGAAAAAGAGATGATTTTAAACCTTACATTCTAAAAAGTGAAAATAAAGGAGAATCATGGAAAATGATTTCGGCTAACCTTCCTGAAAACGGTACTGTACATACTTTAGAACAGGATCATATAAATCCTGAACTTTTGTTTGTTGGAACTGAATTCGGGGCTTTCTTTAGCAATGACGGAGGTAAAATCTGGACTCAGCTAAAATCAGGTATCCCTGATGTTGCCGTTAGAGATATGGTTATTCAGGAACGTGAAAATGATCTTGTACTTGCGACTTTCGGTAGAGGTTTTTATATCCTTGATAATTATACTCCTTTGCGTGAATTATCTAAAGAACTTCTTGAAAAAGAAGCTTATATTTTTCCTGTTAAAGATGCTTTGATGTACATGCAGCAGAGAGGAAAGTATGGACAGGGATCAGACGTTTATAAAGCTAAAAATCCTTCTTTCGGAGCTACTTTTACTTATTATGTAAAAGAAAGTCCAAAAACACTTAAACAAATAAGAAAGAAGAAGGAAAAAGAATTAATAAAAGATAAAAAGCCAATTCCTATTCCAAGCATGGATGAATTGCGTGCAGAGGAAAATGAAGTTAAACCTCATTTAATTTTTATAATTTATGATGAAGATGGAAATATAATTAATAAGATAACCAAGCCTACTTCAAAAGGAATAAGTAGAATTACTTGGAATCTGAGATACCCAAGTCCTTATCCTGTTTACTTAAAAAATGACAAATATAATCCGTTGTCATCAGGAAGAAACGGAATGTATGTTATGCCAGGAAAATATTATATTTCTTTATCTCAATATGTCAGGAGTGAGGTTATTTCTCTTGTTGACAAAATAGAATTTAATGCTGTTGTTTTGGATAATACTACATTGCCCGAAAAAGATAGAAGTAAATTAGTAGCTTTCCAAAAAGATATTTCCAAATTAGTTGAAGTAGTAAATTCTACCGAAAAATTTGCTAAAAATTTGATGGAACGTACTTTGTATATTAAACAAACAATACAAAACACTCCGGGAACTTCTGTTGAACTAATGAAACAAGTTGAAAAACTTGAAGCCGAACTTGATAATATTATTTGGGCATTCAACGGACAACGGGCAAAAGCAAGCAGTGAAGAAAACTGGCCTGCTTTTCCATCAATTAATGAAAGGTTAAATGCAGCAGTTTGGGCTCAGTGGAGATCAACCTCGCCGGTTACTCAAACGCAGAAAGACCAATTTAATATTCTTAAAGAAGAGTTCCCTCCGATTTTGGAAAAACTGAAAAAGATCAACAATGTTGACCTGAAAAAACTTGAGGATGAATTGGAAAAGATTAACGCTCCATGGACTCCGGGAAGGATTCCTAAGTGGAAAAATAATTAAGGTTAATATTTGCCTTGACATAGGAAAAAAGAATCGAAATACATCGGTAATTTGGATGTTCAGTTGGTATAAATAGGTGGTTGGACCTCTATTATTCTGGCTATTCCTGTTTTTTTGAAACTTTTTTATATTGCTATCGTAGTAATTAACAATTGCTTGATAGAATTTAAGTGTTTAATTTTATTTAACCTCAGAACAATTTCCTATTTTTGTAATTGAAATTAATATTTATGATTGAAAAACACATACTTAGATTACTTGAAAAGAACAATCGTGTAATTATTCCTGATTTTGGAGCTTTCCTTAAAGGTAGTGGAAGCAGTAAAAATATTTTCTTTAACGAATTTATTAAAGTTGATGATGGTTTACTTATTAATTCGATTATTGAGAACGAAAAACTTTCCAGAAATGATGTTTCCCAAGAAATAGCAGAATTTATTGAAAAAGTTAATACAGAGCTTTCAAATAAACAAAAATCTGTTATTGAGGGATTTGGAGTTTTATTTAAAGATGAAAAAGACATTATAAAATTTGAAATAGATGAAAAAGTAATAATTCCGGTTAACCCTGAAAAAAAATTGAAAACAGTGGAAAAGGAAAAAGTTACACCAGTTAAAAAAATTGATAAAAAGCAAACTAAAATGGAAAATCCGACACCAACTAAAAAAGAAACAAAAACAGAAAAGAAGAAAAACAAAACACTGATTTTGATATTGTTTATAGTAATTCTAATTATTATTCTTGCTGTTTTGGGATATTTATATCAGGATGATATATTTGGCAATAAAGTAAAAAAAGAAGCTGATAAAATTGAACTTATCAAAAAAGCAGAAAAAGAAAATCAGGTTGCATCCCTTGCAAAAGAAAAAGCAAAAGAGTTAGTAGTGCAAAAGGCAAAAGAAGAAACAAAACTTGCTGAAATTGAAGCTAAAAAAGAACTGGCATTGAAAAATCAAAAGTTTTATCTTATTGGTGGTGTTTTTAAAGAAATTCAAAATGCTAAAGATTTACTTTCTGAATTAGAATATGAAGGTTTTAACGAAGCAAAATTCATCGAAATTGATGGATTGAATTATTTATGCTATAATTCTTATAAAAGCTACTCAAAAGCTAAAGCAGAACTTCAAAATGCTAAAGATAAGGGATATGAGGTTTGGATATTGAAGCATTAATAAACCCATGATTTACAGCAAAAAGCCGTAGTACGATTTAATTCGTGCTACGGCTTTATATGAATGCCTCTTGAATAAGAATTAAAGTTGTGCTATGGCTTTTCAAGCAATTCCCCAATAATATTTGTCAATTTTACAAAATCAACTACACTTAATTGTTCAGCTCTTTTATTAAAAAGTTCATCAGAAAAATCCTGTTTGTTTTCGTGAAGCGGGCTTAAAGCATTTCTTAATTTTTTCCTGCGTTGGTTAAAAGCTGTTTTCACTACTCTAAAAAACAATTTTTCATTACAATTAAGATTTTTGGTTTCATTTCTTACAAGTCTGATTACAGCCGATTGAACTTTTGGAGGAGGTGAAAATACATTATTACTTACCGTGAATAAATATTCGATATTATAAAATGCCTGTAGAAGTACACTTAAAATTCCGTATTTTTTATTGCCGGGAGGGGAGGCGATTCTTTCGGCAACTTCTTTTTGTATCATACCGACAACTTCAGGAATTTGTTTGTTGTAATCAAGAATTTTAAAAAAAATCTGGCTGGAAATATTGTAAGGGAAATTTCCGATAATCGAAAATGATGAATCGAAAATCTTATGTAAATCATATTTTAAGAAATCTGCTTCAGTAATTTTATCTTTAATATTTGCGAAGTTATTCTTGAGATAAGTAACTGATTCTACATCGGTTTCAATCAAATGAATATTATATTCCGGATTTGATAATAAATATTTTGATAATACTCCCATGCCCGGTCCAATCTCAATAATATTTGTTGTTTTTCCTGATAAGGAATCAACAATTTTGCGTGCAATATTTTCGTCTTTCAGAAAATGCTGACCAAGTGATTTTTTCGGATTTACATATTGCATGATACTTATTGTTTTTATTTTTGTTACCAGTTACCAGTTACCAGTTACCAGTTACCAGTCTTCAGTTTTCAGTCTTCAGTTTTCAGTTACCAGTCACCATAATTCTAATCCCCTCTCAAAGCTCTATATTTTTTCCTTGCCTGAACTGCAAATAAACTACCCGGATAATCTACAAACAATTGTTGATAAAGCTCCATGGCATTTTCTTTGTTGTTGATTTTTGTTTCCTGAAGTTGAGCTCTTTTCATTAGAGCATTGTCGGCTAAAATATCAAATCCATAATCAGTATATACAATTTTTAGTAAGCTGTCGGCTGTTTGATAATTTCCCTGTTTAATATTTATTTCAGATTTTTTAAAAATCACTTCATCAATAATAGAATGATTTTTTGAAATTTTTTCAAGCGAATCAAGAATTATTAAAGCTTCATTATTTTTGTTTTGATAAAATAAAAGATCGGCTTTCGAAAACATTTCAAGCTCAACAGTTGTGCTGTCATTATTAAGATTATCGCCAATTAACAGGGATAATTCCATTGCATCGTTTGCAATTAATTTTGAGGTAGCTGCTTTAAGAACATCAAGCTGAATTTTTGCCCAACCAAATTCTCCAATAAAATATGATAATTTTGCATTTTTAAACTTTGCTACATGAGCAAGCGGGCTGTTTTTTAATGCTTTTTCAACTTGCGAATAAAGCAAAGTTGCCTCCCAAACTTCTCCTGTAAACAAATATATATCTCCTAAAGTAATCTTGCAGTTTGCCTTCATCTTTTCTGAAATATACGGTATTAAAATTGCTTCTTTTAAGAGTGCAATTGCTTCTTCAAATTCGTGAAGATGAAATGCTTGCAAATTAGCCATATCTCTCATTAAGGCAGCAGTACCACTTACCTTGCCGAGTTCCTTAATTGCTGATGAATATTCTTTTTTAAGTTTTTTGTATTCTTTTTCATTTGACGAAAAAAACTTGTTTAGCTGTATAAATTTTGTGTTTAAATATCCGGTTTTTGCAGCAATAAAAAACTGATTTTTCCTTCCCTTTTTTTGGATGTAATCATATGCTTCAAGTGCGATATCATAATTTGTATTTGACAAACAAATTCCGGCAAGGTTAAAGACAGTACTTCCATTTTCTTGAAATTTTTTGTCGAGAGATTTGGCTTGTACCAAAGCAAAATCAAATTCCTTTTTTTGAATAGATAGCCAAAGCAAAAGTTCTGTATAATATCTGTTTTCAGGGTTTTGCTGAGTTTGTTTTAGTAATTTATTTTTTAATGTTTCTTCAATAATATCACCTGTTTCGCCGCTTATTACTGTTTGTAATCTGTTTTGGATTGTGTTTATTGTATTTGTATCGAACTTCAGAAGTGCCATATATTCATCAATCATCTTGCTAAAGTTGCCGGTACGATAATAAATATTTGCGAGAGAAAGATTAAAGAGATTGTTGTTATTTAAAACTATCCGACCTTTTTTGTACGTCTCAATGCTCAGATCAGACAACGAACGATAGTAAAAAGAATTAGCAATTTGAATTATCTTTCTTTCATCGGGAGGAAGGTTTTTGAGAATTTTAAGATATTCCTTTTTAGCTTTTTTTATATTCCCGGAAAGGGTATAGATATATCCCAAATCTGTAATATATCTGTAGTTTTCAGAATATTTGCGTATTTGTTTTTTGGCTAATTTTTCAGCTTCTTTGTAGTTCTGAGTTTCTAATAAACAGCGAAAATAATAAGAATAATAATTTTGCCTGAGACCACTTTTTTTAATTAGTTGTTTGTAAATGTCGGATGCTTTCTCATAATCATGATTTCTGAAATATTGTAATGCTAACTTTTCCTTTGTTCTTATGGCGTCGGATTGTTGAGAATTATGTTGAGTAATAATTTGAGCATTGACTGAAAAACTCAGAATTAGTGAAAGAAAGAAAAAAAGATATTTAATTAGGTTTTGCATTTTTATATCTGTTTTTTTGCTTTACTGTTCCTTTATAGAAATGGATAAATGATAAAATGCGTAAATGCTTAAATATATGCTGTTTTTCCAATTTTAATAGAAAAATAATTTCCGATATTGATTGATTTTATCATTTTCGCATTTATTTATTTTCTCATTTATTCATTATATTATACTAAAGCCAGTATATTTTACAAGCACTTCGGGAATTTTTATTCCTTCCTTAGTTTGGTTGTTTTCGAGCATCGCTGCAACAATTCTTGGTAAAGCCAGAGCACTGCCATTTAAAGTATGAGCAATTTCTGATTTTCCTTTTCCATTTTTAAATCTAAGCTTCATACGGTTTGCCTGAAACCCTTCGAAATTTGAAACTGAGCTTACTTCAAGCCACCTTTTTTGAGCTGCAGAGTAAACTTCGAAATCAAAAGTCAGAGCTGATGTAAAACTTAAATCCCCGCCACATAACCTAAGTGTTCTGAACGGAAGCTCCAGTTTACGAATTAAAGAAGCAATATATTCTTTCATTTCGTCCAAGGTTTCGTAAGATTTTTTTGGATGTTGTATTTGAACAATCTCAACTTTATCAAACTGATGAAGTCGGTTTAATCCTCTTACATCTTTTCCGTATGAACCGGCTTCACGTCTGAAACAACTAGAATAAGCAACATTTTTTATCGGAAAATCATCCTCTTTTAAAATAACATCACGATACATATTTGTAACAGGAACTTCGGCAGTTGGTATTGCATAAAGATTATCGTTTTGTATGTGATACATCTGACCTTCTTTATCGGGTAGTTGCCCGGTTCCAAATCCCGAAGCTTCGTTAACAAATAAAGGAGGTTGAATTTCGTGATAACCCGCTTTGATAGCTTCATCAAGAAAAAAGTTAATTAAAGCCCTTTGCAATCTTGCACCTTTACCTTTATAGAATGGAAACCCTGCTCCGGTAACTTTACTTCCTAAATCAAAATCAATAATATCATATTTTGTTGCCAGCTCCCAGTGAGGAAGTGCTTTTTCCATAAGATTTGGAATAATTCCTTCTTCTGATAATACCTCGTTATCTTCATCAGATTTTCCTTTTGGTACTGATGGATGAGGTATATTTGGTACTTCCGTTAAAAGAGTATTTAGCTTTTTAGATGTGTTGTCGAGTTTTTCGGTAAATTCTTTTGATTCTTTTTTTAATGAAGCAGTTTTTTCTTTTAGAATGTTTGCTTCTTCAATTTTACCGGTTTTAAACAACATACCAATTTCTTTAGCAATTGTTTTTGATTGTGACAGTATATCGTCCAGAGATTTTTGTGTCTCACGACGTTTATCATCCAAAGTAATTATTTTTTCTATTATTTCCTGAGAATCAAAATTCTTTACTTTTAATAGGTCAATAATTTTTTGTTTATTTTCTTTAATGAAATTTACCTGTAACATTGTTTTAATTTTTTAAGTATTGCAAAAGTAATTCTTTCTGACAAAATTTTTTAATAAAATTTTTTCACTTTCTGCTTTTTTACTTGTTTATCGATTATTGAATGTTATTTATTGAGCTTTTTCTTACAAAACAAAAAATCCCTTCCGGTGTTTTTCCGAAAGGGATTCTTATTCTTGTATAGAAATATTTTTCTAGTTAGCCTCAGCCTTTTCTACTTCCAATGGAATTACTGAAACAAAAGATTTGTCATTTTTACCTTTTTTGAATTTAACTGTACCGTCAATTAAAGCAAATAAAGTGTGGTCTTTTCCCATACCAACATTATTTCCCGGATTATGATTTGTGCCTCTTTGACGAATCAAAATATTTCCGGCTTTTGCAAACTGACCGCCATAAAGTTTTACACCTAATCGTTTACTTTCCGATTCTCTTCCGTTATTTGAACTACCGGCACCTTTCTTATGAGCCATATCTTAATGTTTTAATTGTTTACAAATAATTATTCTTTTTCAGCTTTTGGTTCTGCTTTTTTTGCAGGAGCTTTTTTAATTGTTGCTTTTGGTTTTGCTTCAACCTTAGCTTTTGGTTTTGCTTCAACCTTAGCTTTTGGTTTTGCTTCAA
>CAYOKJ010000072.1:0-15652 GCA_964404485.1 uncultured Bacteroidales bacterium
ATGCTCCATTTTCGTTGTTACCAACAGATTTGCCTTCCCAGACAGAACCGTCAATAAAAGTTGCTTTTATTCTCCATATATAGACATCCATTGGCATGGGGTCATTTTTAAAATTTCCATCCCAACCTTCTGATGGCCTTCCGGTATCATCCAGTGCATCGGATTCCCACAACAGATGTCCCCAGCTATCGAATATATTAATATTATAATGAGCTAAATTTACACCAACCGGTTTGAATAATCTTACTCCCGCAAATTCGTTTTCAGGTGCAAAAGCATTTGGTACAAACAATCCTTTAAAAAGGAATTGGTAAATAAATGACATTGTATCCGGACAATCGTATTCGTTCCATGAGATCAATTCAATAATATAATTACCATCTGCATCATATTGGTAAAGAGGATCTGTTTCTTCAGAATCACCACCATCACCAAATAACCAGAAGTAATCAATACCACCCTGAGTTTCGTTAGTAAATTGTAATTGACCCTGAACACTATTGTAATTTTCAACGAAAGAGAAATTACTGTAAGGAACAGGATAAACGGTAATTGTATGTATAGATGTGTCGATACAAGTATTTTCGTTGGAAATAATTAATCTTACATCGTAAGTGCCTGTTGTATCGTAAATATAAACAGGATTAGATAATGATGATGTATCTTTTCGTATTAATGTATCTCCAAAGTTCCATCCCCAGTTAGTAATCATTCCACTAACGCTATCAGAAATATCTATAAATTCAGTTGATTTCGACATACATGCATTAACCCATTCAAAATCAGCAATTGGTAATGGATTAACAGCAATAGTTTGAATAATTGAATCATAACAATTATTTTCTGCAGTTATAAATAATTTAACATCAAAACTGTCGGCAACATTATAATGATACCATGGGTTTTGTAATGAAGAAGTAACCACAGAATCAGGATCGTCGAAGTTCCATAACCAAGAAATCAATTCAGTTCCATTAGTATTTGATATATCATTGAAATATGAAATCTTATTTAAACAAACTGCATTACAACTAAAATCTGCAATAGGTGATGGTAAAATATTAATTGATTTTATTATTGTGTCGGAAATAGTTTCACCTCCATTAGTGCTGTAAACAATTAATCTTACATCGAATGTACCTGCCTGAATAAATTTATGAGTGATAGTTGCAGAGTGTTCAATATAAGTTGTATCAAAGCCATCGTTAAAGTCCCAATACCACAGAGAGATAAGATCTGAGTAGATTGAACTGTCGGAGAAACCTAAGGAAAGATTTTGACAAAGTAAAGTATCCAATACTTCGAAATCAGCTTTAATACAATATTTTCTAAAAACTTCTTGATGTATTGAATCCTGACAACCATTAGTATTTGCAACAATAAGAGTAACATCATAAAAACCCGGATTAGAATAAGTATGAGAAATATCAGGATTATCTGGTAAAAATATAGTATCTGATGATGTGTTATCACCAAATAGCCAAATCCAATATCTAATTGGTGCATTACCACCAGTTGAAATATCATTAAAATATACGGTCGAATCACAAATATTTGATTGATAAACGAATTCTGGTTCAGGCAAAGCTAATACTACTACATCTTTATAAATTGTTTCTGTACAACCATGTTGATCAGTTCCTTTAAGTACAACATTGTAAGTACCTGGCGACATATATGTATGAGAAGGATTTGGTATTTCTGATATATTATTTATTCCTGATTCAGGTTCACCAAAATTCCATTCCCAATCTATTAATGTATCTCCATCAGGTGTATAAAGAGTATCATTAAAATATGTTGTTTCCTCAAAGCATGTCTGATTGAAAGTAAAGTCAATAGATAACGGATTAGGTACATAAACTTCTTTTATTATGTTATCATTGCATCCATGCCCATCCGTTATCGTAAGAGATACATTGTAAGATGTATCAGTCTCATAAAAGATATGATAAGGATCTTTTTCAGTTGAAAAATAATTATTTTCAAATTCCCAGTACCATTCATCAACAGATGTTAGTATTGCAGTTGATGAATCGTTGAAATAAACCAAACCTTCCCCACAAGTTTGTGCATTAAATGTAAAGTTAGCATTTGGCAACTCATAAATTCTAACCTCTTTGGTAATAGAATCTTGACAACCATCAATGCAAGTAACTACCAACTTAACTTCATAACTACTTGTTTCTTCAAATATATGAATTGGATGTTGTATAGTAGAAGTGTTATTTGAAGAAGAAGGATCACCAAAATCCCAATACCATTCAATAATGGGTTCATTATTAATTGAGAAAGAATAATCTGTAAAGAATGTAGAATCGCTTTGACATGGATTTACAAAATCAAATCTTGCTTCCGGTCCGGGTGCAATTTGAATTTCCTTAGTAATGGAATTTTCGCAGCCAGAAGTATCAGTCACTGTAAAAATAACATCATAATTACCCCAAGTAGCATAGTTATGTATTGCATTTTGCTGGTAAACTACCGGAGAACCATCACCGAAATCCCACAAATATATTTCAATAGTAGAAGTATTAATTACTGTTGTGTCTGCGGTAAATTCTATGCTATCACCTAGGCAAGTAGGCTCATTTGTAAAGAAATCTAATGGTGGAGGAATTGAAATATCCAATTGTTTAATTAGTGTATCCATACAACCTCCTGAATTGGTAACTTGCAATATTACATCAAAAGTACCTGCTTGAGTAAAAGTATGTATAGGATTCTGTTCATAAGAATAATTGTTTGAACCGGACATTGGATTTCCAAAATTCCAATACCATTGAGTAATACCATTTCCACCGTTGGGTGAAGACATATCCACAAACTGAATTGGTGTGTCTCCACAAGAATTATCATAATCAAAATCAGCAACTGGAGCAGTTGAAACAATAATATTTTGAGATAAGTTATTTTCGCAGCTATCAGATGTTTTTGCAAATAGATTTACGCTAAATGTACCTGCTTCCTCATATATATGTGTGGTATTGGGGTTATCAGGGTAATTAATGGTATCAGCCGTTCCATCACCATATTCCCAAATCCATTGCACTATGTATCCTGATGTTGTTGTGGATTGATTGGTAAATTCAACTCCCCATTCCTGACAAGCTGGAGAAGAGTGAACAAAGCTAATAACAGGAGAATCAATCACATAAATATCATGACTAATTGTATTTTCACAGCCTTCAATATTAGTAACTATAAGGATAACCTCATAATTTCCTGACATTTCATAGAGATGTTCGGGATTTTGTTCAGAAGATGTTTGGCCATCACCAAAATCCCAAAGATATGTTATAATCGTTTGTGTATTAGTAACTGTAGTATCTATTAAAAACTGCGTTAATTGATTCTTGCACAAATAATTCCACATAAAATTTACTTCAGGTTTGGGTTTAACCACAACTTCACGGATAATAGTATCATAGCAATCAGTTGCATTTGAAACGATTAGCATTACATTATAGTTCCCAGAATCAGCAAAAATGTGAATCGGATCTTGCAGAGTAGATGTATTTAATGAGCCTGATAAGGGATCATCGAAATCCCAGAACCATGAATCAACAGAACCAGGACCACCTTGAGAAGAAGCATCAGAAAAGCTAACCTCCATTTCCTGACAAGCATTTGAGAAATAAAAGTTTGCTATAGGACTGGGATTAACTTCAACTTCTTTTGTTAATGATGCAATACATCCTTGTGCACTGATTGTTGTCAGTGTAACATTAAATGTTCCTTCCTGTGTATAAAGATGTGTAGTATTTGGATTATTAGGAAAGATAATAGTATCATTAGCAGAACCATCACCATAGTTCCAAATCCAAGTATAAATATACCCATATTCTACATAAGATTGATCTATAAAGATTGCAGGTGTATTTACGCATAATGGACCAAGATCATCAAACATTGGTACAGGAGGAGCATAAACAATAATATTTTTTGATTTATTTCCCTCACAACCATAAATATTTGTTATGTTTAGGGTAACTGTGTACTCGCTAGAACTTGCATAAATATGAGATGTATTTTGAGAATTTGAATATGTTCCATCGCCAAAGCTCCAATGCCAAATTGTAATATTTCCAGGATCAATAATCGTTGTGTCAGGAAAGAAAAGTGTTGGTTCATATAAGCAGGATTCACTGAAAGTAAAATCAGCAACTAATTCGTTATCGATAATCAAATTTGAAATGATTGTATCTGAGCATAAATTAGAATTCCAGACAATAAGTTGCACATTATAGTTTCCAGCGACTGTGTATAAGTGTTGTGGATTTTGCAAAGTAGAAGTATTACTATTTCCTGAGAAAGGATCTCCAAAATTCCATTCCCATGATGTTATATTTGTTCCTCCATTTGGCGAAGACTGATCCATAAATTCAACCGGTGTATTGGCACATGTTGCGTCATGTGTAAAAGCTGCTTGTGGAATGGCTTCAATGTAAACCTCGCTTGTAAGTGATTTAGTACAAGATTGATTTGTAATTATTGTTAAGGTAACATTAAAGGTTCCTGTATTAATATACACATGACTAACATCAGGATTATTGGGGAACATTACGCTTGTTGTATTTCCATCACCAAAATCCCAATGCCATTCTGTTATATAACCTGAAGGTGTATAAGAGGAATTGTAAAATTGTGTTGCTGCTCCAAAACAACTTGGGGATTCGTAATAAAATAATGGAACAGGTAATTCGTAAACTTCAACTATATGTGTTATTACGGAAACATGATTTATCGTATCAGTAATTGTTAGTGTAGCATTGTAATAACCTGCATTGACATAAGTGCAAAGTGGTTCCATTTGAGTAGAATATGTTCCATTACCGAAATCCCAATACCATGAGGATATTGAATTAACATTGGTTATAGTAGTATCAATACGGAATTGTACCGGTGTTTCTTTACAAGAAGTTTCCCAGTAGAAATCAACTGTGGGATTAGCGATAATAGTCAATTCCATCACATCTGTCATATTGTTACAACTCCAATTTGCAATACCCTCTAGCATAAGGTTGACACTTCCGAGGCTTTGGTCATAAGCACTAGGTGTATATATTGGATTTAGGTTGTATGGATTATCAAAGATTCCAGTACCAGTAGTTGTCCATTGTAAGGAATTATAATTGTAGGCAGTGGCTGTAGTTAAAGTATAGGACATGTTAATACCAATAGTTGCATCGACTCCAGCATAAACATCCGGCAATTGAATGATAGTTAATTCCATGCTTGAATTTACACTGCTACATGGTTGATTAATACCGTAAAGCGTTAATATAACTGTACCGGTAAGGACATCATTTGGGCCAGGTTGATAAGATGTATGTAAAGTACTGCTATTTGCAAAAGTACCATCTCCATTGGTTGTCCAGATAACTGAACTTGTATTTGTTGCAATTGCTTCTGTTAACTCATAGTAATCTCCTTCACAAACAGTATCATTTGAGCCGGCATTAACCAAAGGATCATAAATTATATTAAGCACAAAGGAATCATTGTAATTGCCGGCACAAGGAGATGAAGCACTTGCTGTTAAGGTCAAAGTCACAGAACCGATAGCAATATCTGTTGGTCCAGGGAAATATGTTGGAGAAATTGTGGTATTGTTGATTAGTGTTCCGTCTCCACTACTTATCCAGAAAAGACTTGAATAATTTTCAACAACAGCATCAATCACTTCAAAACTACCTGATTCACAAACTAAACTATCAGGTCCTGCATAAACAGAAGGTAGTTTTTGAATAACCAAAACTGCATAATCAGTTACACTATCACAAACATTATTGTAGCCTGTTAATGTTAAGGTAACATATCCTCCATCAATATCGCTTGTTCCCGAAAAATAAGTCGGTGATAGGATTGTTGGATCTGAAAAATCACCATCTCCTGAAGTTGTCCAATAGATAGTATTCGAATTAGAGGAGGAAGCATCTATAATGGTAAATACATCAGTTTCACAAATTATACCACCTGAACCAGCATCCACAATTGGTGAATCAACAAAGTATTTTGTAACTATGCTCTGAACACTATCTATACATGGTAATAAAGCATATGCCGTTAAGTTTAAGGTAACATGACCGTTTGTTAAGTCTTCTGTACTTGGGTTATATGTGGGTGATATTGAATTAGGATTATTAAAATATCCGGTACCGTTTGTTGTCCATAATATTGAAGAATTATTTTCAACAGTTGCACCTTCTACTATGAAAGTTTCGGAACAAACATCACCATCAAGTCCGGCATTAGCAGTTGGATTTTTCTGGACAAATATAGTAATGACGTCCGAAGAATCAGGGCAGGAACCTATGCCTTGGGCTGATAAGCTTAGGTTTACAAAACCAATGTTGATATCATTAGTACCGGGAAAATAATTGGTATGCAAAATATTGGGATTGGAGAATATTCCATCACCATCCGATGTCCATATAATTAATGAATAATTAGATGCGCTTGCATCTGTATTGATATAATACTCACTTTCGCATATTTCTGCATCAACACCTGCATAAACATTAGGACCATCAACGAATTCGAGTACAAAGGAGCTTGATACATTGTTTAAACATGGTGATAATGCATTAGCGGTTAATGTAATCATGACACTTCCATTGATTATATCTGCATTGCTGGGAATATAAGTCGGATCCAAATCTCCATTATTGAGAAAAATACCTGATCCACTACTTGTCCAAAAAATACTTTGATAGTATTGTGCTGAAGCTGTTCCAATATAGAAATTATCACCAATGCAAGAAACAGTATCATTTCCTGCAAAAGCAACAGGAATGTATTGAATAGTAATTAGCTTTTCATCTGTAATCTGACCACTACAAGGGCTGTTGGCATTGGCAGTTAACATCAGTATTACATTTCCGTTTGTAATATCACTTGGTCCTAAAGTATAAGTGGGGGTTAATGTATTTCCAGAGGTAAACGAGCCATCTCCGTTTGAACTCCATACATAATTTGAGCTATTACTGACACTAGCATCATAAACTGTGTATGTACTGTTTTCACAAACAACATCATCAGCACCAGCATTAACGTTAGGAAAATTCGTAATTGTCAGCAACATCGAATCTGCATTATTATTAATACATGGAGGATTTGGTGATGCTGTTAGGATTAAAACGGCACTTCCATTGGAAATATCATTTGTACCGGGTATGTATGTTGGTGTTAAAGTATTAACATTAATAAATGCTCCATCTCCACTTGAGCTCCACAATAAGGTATTATAATTTACAGCATTTGCATTAAATACTGTAAATTGTTGGTTTTCGCAGATTGTATAATCAACACCTGCATATACTGTTGGCTCTTCTGTATAAGTCAAAACAACATTATCCAAAGATGTATATATACATGGATAAGATGAACTTGCATTCAATGTTAAAGTAACAAAACCATTTAGTAAATCAATATCACTTGGAGTGTAAGTAGGCTGAATAGTAGTTTCATTTGTTAAAATACCGGTGCCATCTGTTGTCCAAAGCAAAGTAGAAAAATTGGTTGCATTGGCATCCATAATTGTGTATGAACCTTCACATACATCCTTATCGTCACCGGCATTAGCGTATGCTTCCTGAATAATATTCAATACTTTGGAATCTATTACTTCAAAGTCACATGGATTTATCCCTGTAACAGTTAATATCAGAGTTACATTTCCGTTAGTGATATCATTGGCTCCCGGTGTATAAACTGGATTTTGCAGGCCTGTATTATTAAATGTTCCTGTTCCTGTTGATGTCCAAATAATATTCGAATAATTTTCTGCTATAGCATCATCAATATAGTAAGTATTTCCTTCACAAATTGTTGCATCATCACCTGCATTTGCATAAACTGTTTCAAACAAATTTAATGTCATGTTATCTGTATAAACTCCCAGACATGGTGATACGGGGGTTACTTCAAGTGTGAGAACTACAGAACCGGCTGTATAATCGGCTGCACTTGGTGTATATGTTGGTGTAAGACTATTAAGATTTACAAAACTTCCTGATCCGGTTGATGTCCATTGTAAAGTATTCCAGTTTATAGCATAAGCAGTTGAAACAGTATATGTCGTACCCTGACATAAACTGGTATCTATACCTGCATAAACAGTTGGTAATTCTTCTATTGTCAGATTCATCTGATCTTGTGCAATCAAAGAACATGGAGTCTCACCTTGCAAATTGAGTGTTAAGGTAACAAGTCCTAATGCAATATCACCAGTACTTGGTGTGTATGTTGGATTTATAGTAGTTGCACCAAGCAGTGTGCCGGTTCCACTTGTGGTCCAGTATAAATTAACATAATTTGTAGCAGAAGCACCACTTACCGTAAAACTTTCATCTTCACATATAACATCATTGGGACCTGCATCAGCAATTGGTAATGCCTGAAGCGTAAGAATTAATTCATCTGTTGCAGTTACACTACAAGGGGCTATTGCATTTGCTGTTAAGGTTAAGGTTATTATACCGGCTTGATAATCCATTGAACTTGGAACGTAAGTGGTTTCAAGTTCGTTGTTATTGGTGAAACTACCTGTTCCACTGGAATTCCAATATATTGTGCTGAAATTGTTAGCATTTGCACCAATAATATCAAATTGATTCGGTTCACAAACAAGTCCGTCAGCACCTGCATAAGCTGTGGGCGTTTCCTGAAAATTGAGTTGCATAGAAGATGTAACAGAGTTTACACAAGGAGTTAATGGAAAAGCTTCTAATGTGAGGATAACACTACCTGAAGTGATATCATCATCACTTGGTGTATATGTTGGAGATAATGTTCCAATTCCGGTAAAAGAGCCTGTTCCTGAACTTGTCCAGTTCAAAGTTGAATAATTGGAGGCAGTAGCTAAAACAGTATATGAAAAGCCCTCACAAATATTATCATCTGGACCTGCATTTGCATCAGGTTGATTGATGATATTCAAGGTCATATCATCCGAAACATTTTCACAAGGTGGGTTACCAATTCCAATTAAGGTTAAAATTACTGTTCCCTGATTAATATCATCGATACTTGGTTGATAAGTTGGACTTAAAGAAGTTGGTGATATAAATGTGCCTGATCCTGAAGTTGTCCATTGATATGAACTGGTATAACTTCCGCTTGCTGATGTAATAGTAATTAATTCACCTTCACAAATAGTTTCATCATTTCCTGCTTCCACAATAGGAGCTGGTGTAAAATACAGTATAAATTCATCTGATTCATTGTTTGTACAGGGAAATATTGCATCTACAGTAATAGTCAAAACAACATTTCCATTTAGAATATCTAAATTGCTGGCAACATAGATTGGATGTAAGATATTTGGATTATCGAATACTCCTGTTCCTGATGTTGACCATGTTATGTTTGAGTAGCTTGATGCTGTGGTATTTACAATTTCATAATCTATGTTTGCGCAGGTTGTAGCATCAGGTCCGGCATTTACTTCGGGTTCATTAATTATTTGTAGAGTCATTTGGTCAGAGGCATCTCCACAATATGTTATACCATAAACTGTAAGTGTTAAAACGATACTTGTTCCGGCATCTGAAATATCTGGTATATAAGTAGGATTGATTGTTCCGGAATTGATTAGGGTTCCGGCACCGGTATGTGTCCAAAGCAATGAAGAATAATTACTTGCAGATGCAGTTGATATTGTATGATTTGTATTATAACAACTTACTTCATCATCGCCAGCATCTGCAATGGCAGCCGGTTCAATGGTGAGAGTTAAATAATCGTATGGATTTATTGTACAGGGATTATTACTATAAGCAGTGATGGTCAAAACAACTCCTCCATTTGTAATATCCAAATTACTTGGGTAATAAAATGGATTAATGCTATTTTTATTTGAAAATATACCTGTTCCCGATGTTGTCCATTCAATACTTTGATGATTAACAGATGTAGCTTCAAATAAATTAAAATTGTTTACATCTCCACATATTGTACTATCATTTCCTGCATATACTTCAGGTAAAGGTATTATGCTTAAAGTCATTTCATCATAAACTTCATCAATACAGGGTGTTGTTGGGTATGCTGTTAAACGGATTATTACAGTTCCGTTGGCAATATCGCCTGCATCAGGCCAGTAGGTTGGGCTTAAGGTATTTGCATTTGTAAAGTTCCCACTTCCGTCTGTTGTCCATTGGAATGTAGAATAATCTTCTGCTGTTGCATTTGTTATAGTGTAGGATTCATTTTCACAAGTTTCATCATCTTCTCCGGCATAAGCTGAAGGACCGGGATTAATTGTTATTATCATTTGATCCTGGACAATTCCATTACATGGATCAAGCCCTGAAACTGTCATTGTAAGAGTAACCGTTTCTGTAGTGATGTCTGCAGTTCCGGGTGTATAAGTTGGTTGTTCCGTGCTTTGATTAATAAAAGTGCCATCTCCACTTGTTGTCCAAAGAATAGAACTATAATTAGTTGCTGATGCATCATTTACCGTATAAGTATTACCGGCACAAATTAATGGATCGCTTCCGGCATCTACAGTTGGTTGTTCCTGAATTGCAACATAAATATCATCAGAAATGTTTGTGTTTCCACAAACAGCACTGGAAGTGGCAGTTAATGTAAGAGTAAAACTTCCATTAGCAATATCACCGGATGATGGTGTATAAACAGTATTTAAAACATTGGGATTATCAAAAGTACCCGAACCGGAAGATGTCCAAAGCAGGGAAATCCAGTTTATAGCCCATGCTTCTGTTGTAATAAAAGTTTCTCCAACACAAATAATACTGCTATTTCCTGCATTTACTTCAGATAATGATTCAATAATTAGAGTCATATTATCTGAAATCGAATCTGTACAAGGCGATATTGACTGAGCAGTTAGAGTAATGGTAACTATTCCATTTATAATATCATTGATACCAGGTTCATAGGTAGGAAACAAAGTGTTGTTATTCAGGAATGTACCATCACCTGAGGTTGTCCATGTAAGGCTTGAATAATCTGTTGCACTTCCTGATAGATAATAAGATTCTGTTTCACATATCGAAGCATCAACTCCAGCATCCACAACTGGGATTTCATGTATTGTAAATACTATTTCATCCATTGCAGGATTGGTACATGGTGAATTTGGGTTTGCTGTAAGTGTTAAAGTAACACTGCCATTTGTAATGTCTTGTGCACTTGGTGTATATGTTGGTGTAAGTGTGTTTTCGTTTATTAATGTTCCACTGCTTCCGTTGGATGTCCATAACAAAGTGTTGAAGTTTTCAGCAATAGCATTAGAAATAGTGATACCATTTTCACAAATAGCTTCATCAGGTCCTGCATATGATGTTGGAGATAATTCAAATGATAACTCAAGGGAATCACTTACCGTGTTATTTAAGCAGTTTTGATTGCCATAAGCAATAATTTTTAGATAAACTGAACCTAATAGTAAATCAGCAGAACTTGGCAAGTAAGTTGGATGAAGTAGGTTTGGATTGTTAAATGTACCGGTTCCTGTACTTGTCCATAAAACAAAATCTTCATTCTCAACACTTGAAAAAATACAAGTATATGCACTGGCATCACAAACAACGTCATCTGGTCCTGCTTCAACAATAGGCATAGGATCAATTAAAAGTACCATTTGATCAGTTACAAAACCAGTACATGGTGAAATACTAATAGCAGTTATTTCCAGTGTAACATTTCCTGCTATAATATCTGCTGAACCAGGTATATAGTTGGGTTTCAGTAAAGATGGATCATTAAAATAACCATCTCCAGAAGTAGTCCAACTAATGCTTGAATAATCTGTGGCATTAGCATTAAAAATATAATAATAAGATTCATCGCCACAGATACTGGCATCTGATCCGGCATATGCTTCTACATTAGATGTAATTGTTAAAAGCATTTCATCAGTGATTATTGCTGAACATGGGCTGTTACTTGTTCCTGCTAACTGCAAAGTAACATTACCGACAGAAATATCTGCAGAACTTGGTATGTAAATAGGATGTAATGTAGCATTGTTGTCAAAACTACCACTTCCAGTGGTAGTCCATAATAGTGTGTTGTAATATTCTGCTGTTGAACTTGTAATAAACAGCATATTTCCTTCGCAGATAAACTCATCATTTCCAGCAAAAATATCAGGTTCGGATTCAATAAATAAAGTAAACTCCGATTCAGCAGGTGTGCCGCATGGACTTTTTGGTTGAGCTGATAGGGTTAATATCGCAGAGCCTGTAATTATATCAGTTAGACCTGGTGTATAAGTAGGTGTGAATGTGTTTTGATTTGTAAATGAGCCGTCACCTGATGAAATCCATCCTACTGAGGAATAATTTGTGGCTGTTGCAGTAGTAACAAAATAGGATTCTGATTCGCAAATTGTTTCTGTTGTGAGTCCGGTGTTGGCTGTTGGTGGTTGCGTAATAATAATAATGATATCATCATATACTGTGGAAGTACAAGGACTATTTGGATAAGCTGTTAATCTTAAATTAACTGAAGCTTGTAAATAATCTGATGCACTGGGTGAATAAATAGGATTTAAAATTGTAGGATTAGAAAATGTTCCGGATCCATCAACTGCAATCCACATTAAACTTGAGTAATTATCTGCATTGGCATCTGATAGGGTAACTAAATCATTTACACAAATTGTTTGACTGGTTCCAGCATCAACTGTAGGTTCGCTGTATATTGTCAAACGCATAGTGCTCTCAACGGGATTACAAGGAGGATTATAAGCAGTAATTGTCAAATCAGCAAATCCTGCTGAAACATCAGCGTTACTTGGGTAATAGAATGGATTTACTATTGATGTATTTGAAAAGGAACCACTTCCGGCGCTTGTCCATGAAATTGTAGAATAGTTTGTAGCTGAAGCGCCTCCTAAAAAATATTCGCTTGTACTTTCACATATTTCATCATCACCACCTGCATTGGCAGTTGGGTTTGCATTTATAGTAAGAATGGCATAATCGCTAGCTATTGTAGTACAAGGGCTTAATGGATGTACAGTAATAGTAATGATAACAGAACCATTAATAACATCATTAGATCCTGGAGTATAATATGGATTTTCAATGGTGTCATTGCTAAAAAAACCATCTCCATCGGTAGTCCATGTAATGCTTGAATAATTTGAAGCAGAGCCAATAATAACATCTCCATCCTCACAAATTAGCCTGTCGTTTCCAGCATCAGCTGTTGGTTCTTGATTAATCGTTAATTCAGCCTGATCGGAAGTAGCTTCATCACATGAGTCATTACCATTAACTGTTAAAGTAAAGATTACACTTCCATTGGTGATATCCTGTGTGCTGGGTGTATAGGTTGGGGTTAATGAATTTGGTAGTGATAAATTGCCTGTTCCTGTGTGTGTCCATGTATAGCTTGAATAGTTGCTAGCATTTCCGTTTAAAGTAAATGATGAGCCTGCACAAATTGTTCCATCATCTCCTGCATCTGCAATGGGAGCTAAAGTAATGGTCAAATTCATTTCGTCGGTTGTTGTATCACTGCAAGGAGAAATCGGAATTGCATAAATAGTTAGTGTAACAGATCCCAATGAAATATCGCCTGTACTTGGTGTATATGTGGGATTAGGTGTGTTACTGCTGGCAAAACTTCCGCTTCCATTGGTCATCCAAATTATCGTGTTATAATTATTTGCCCACCCATCATTTATGGTATATGTATCTCCTTCACAAATTTCTGCATTAGCACCAGCGTATGCTTCCGGGGCATTAGAAAAACTAAGAATCATTTCATCATTGATGCTATCGGAACATGGTGCATTTGGCAATGCTGTCAAAGTTAAAATAACACTTCCAATTATTGAATCATTTGTACCTGGATGGTAATTAGGATGTAAGATTGTATCAGTAGGAGTGAAACTTCCATCTCCATCCGAAGTCCATCTCCATCCGGAGTAATTTGTAGCAGCGGAATTATCAAGTGAATAACTTCCAATGGTATTACAAATGGTTTCATCCTCACCTGCAAATGCAGTAGGCTCCGGATTAATTGTAATATTCAAAGTATCATAAATTGTATAATTACAAGGATCAAGTCCATCAATAGAAATTATAATAGTTGCATATCCTGCTATAACTTCATTTGTGCTGGGATAATAACTTGTACTTAAGGCATAATTATTAGAAAAAGTACCACCATTGAGTGAAGTCCATAGAACAGAAGTTGTATCATAATTAGTTGCTGTAGCAGATAAACTAACCGAAGAGTTGGCACATATAGTTTGATTTAATCCGGCATTTATAGTTGGTTCAGGAGAAAAATACAAAACCATTGTATCCAGAGCTGAGGTGCTGCAAGGAGGTAATGGCAATACTTCCAAAATCAGTAATATCGAATCATTAGCTTTGTCAGAAGAAGATGGAAAATAAACAGGTTCGATAATGTTTGGATCAGGAAAACTGCCTGTTCCACTTGAAGTCCATGATAAAGAAGAATAATTTGTGGCAGAAGTTCCTGTTATCGCATAACTATCTTCATTCTTACAAATATTTGCATCATCCCCCGCATTTGCAGTAGGTAATATATTGATAAATAAATTAGTTGAATCTATTGTGCTGCATTGACAAGGAGCTATTGGATTTGAACAAAGCGATAACACAGCACCGCCATTAAGAATATCTTGATTACCAGGCCAGTATTTAGGCTCTAAAATAGTATCACTGGGTGAAAAAACTCCATCGCCACTGGAATTCCATTGCAAACTAGAATAACAATTTGCACTGGTTCCTGTGATTGTAATATATGAAGTAGTCTCGCACATTGTTATATCCGAACCTGCATCTGCCAGAGGTCCACCTGATAAAATAGTGATTTCAATTGTATCGCTTACAATTTCAATACATGGATATCCTTCTACTATTAATATTATTGTTGCAGAGCCATTGGCAATTTCAAGTTCACTTGGATAAAATGTTGAATTCAATAAATAATTATCCGAAAAAGTACCTCCCGATAAAGAAGTCCATTCTACAGAGGTTGAATCAAAGTTTGTAGCAATACCGATTAAATCAATATATTCAGTATCACAAATAGTGGAATCAGAGCCAGCATATACTGTGGGACTTGTTCTGAATGCAAGTTCCATATTATTGTTATTTGTATTTGTACAAGGAGAATTCGGACTGGCATATAATGTTAATTCGACAATTCCGTTGGTATAATCTTCTGTACCCGGATGGTATTCCGGATTCAAAATAGTTTCACCTGGAATGAATGATCCATCTCCGGTAGTTTGCCAATATACAGATGAATTATCTTCAACTGTTGCATTGCTGAGGCTATAACTTGATGCTGTTTCACATATTTCATCGTTTCCGCCAGAAAAAGGTAAAGGTTCTCCAATAATTGTAATTGTAATTTCGTCTGTAACCGGATTATCACATGGTGCAAAACCGGCAACGGAAAGTGTAAGGTTTGCAAATCCTGCATCAATTTGCTGTTGACTTGGTGTAAAATCAGTTGTTAAATTATTTGTGCTGGAAAAACTACCACCATTATCTGAAGTCCAGCTTATTGTTGAGGGATCATAATTATTTGCATTACCAAACAAGCCAGCAAAACTATTGCTGCATATTTCTTGGTCAGCACCGGCATTTACTTCTGGTATTTCATTAAAATACAATATCATATC
>CAYOKJ010000073.1:0-15520 GCA_964404485.1 uncultured Bacteroidales bacterium
CATAATTTAGAGTACCGGCTTCCTGAGCCATTAATAATGTGTAAGCTTTAAATAATACGAAATAATACAAAAACGGATTTAGAAATCCAATAAATGCCGAATGCAAAACATCCTTGAATTTTAACTTTCTTAGCAATATGATTTTTTTTTGAAAAAGCAATATTAAAAAAAATACTAAAACAGATGAAAAAGATGCAATAAGCAGCATAAATGGAAAGTCAATATAACGTAATGTAATCTTAAAAGCCGAACTCATCGTTGACCAAAATAGAATTACTATGATAGCAAAAAAGTATGCCTTCGTTTGTCTTTTCATTTTCTTTTAAACTATTTTCTTTGACATTTATTAGTTGTCAATACTTGTCAGTTTTAATACACCACTGGTGATTGTTTGTAACAAGCGCCTCAATAATGCAAAATTTAACAGAAACGAATAACCGAAAACTAATAACTGATTACATTCAATCACACATTAGTAATCAGCAATAAACATTCAGTAACAAGCTGCAAACTACCTACTACTGACCTGAAGCTGCCCAATCAGGGAAAACATTTACATCAATATCAAAAATATAAGCTCCTATAAAATAAGTTGCCAGAGTTATTATTATTACGCCAATCAAATTCAACAACAAACCTGTTCGAGCCATATCAATTATACGAATTCTGTTAGTACCAAAAATTATTGCATTTGGAGGTGTTGCAACAGGAAGCATAAATGCCATTGACCCCGATAAAGTTGCAGGCAACATAAATAACAATGGATTTATTTGAGTAGAAATTGATAAACCTGCAAGAACAGGTAAAAGCATTTCGGTTGTTGCGGTGTTTGAAGTCAATTCTGTTACAAATGTCATCATAAAAGCAATAATTGCAATTATAAGTATTGGATGCAAATTAACAATCCAACTCAACTGTTCGCCAAACCAAAGTGAAAGCCCTGATTCTTTAAATCCAGTTGCTAGAGCAAAACCTCCTCCAAAAAGTAAAACAATATGCCATGGTAACTTGGCAGTAGTTTTCCAATCCATTAATTTTTTTCCTTTCCCTGTTTTCGAAGGTATCATAAAAAGTATAATCGACATTGCAATAGCAACAGTACCATCATTTAAATATGAGGCATCAGCAAATAGATTTGACCATCCCGGCAAGGTAAAATTTCCAATTACAATATTCGACCTTGTTAACCACAACACAGCAAGGGCAATAAAGTCAATAAAAATAATTTTCTCTTCATAAGTAATTTTCCCAAGTTCTTCGTATTGATTTTTTATAGAATCTGAAGAAACAGCTTTCCACTTTTCTTTTCCAGGATTAAAACGATAATAAAGGAAAATCCAAACTATAACAAAAAATATTACGCTTACCGGTAATGCAAAGAAAAACCAGTTTGCAAAAGAAATTTCGGGTGCTTCAGGAAACATTATTTGAAATATTCTGGAAAAGGATAAATTTGGTGGTGTACCAACTAATGTTGCAATACCACCGATAGATGCACTGTAAGCAACACCAAGTAATAATCCGATTGAATATTTCGAAATTTCTTTTTTCCCAATTGTTTCTTCAAGTTTGCCAATAATTGAAATTAATATTGGCACCATCATCATTGTAGTTGCTGTGTTTGAAATCCACATTGACAAAAAAGAAGTAGCAAGCATAAAACCAAGTAAAATTCTACCCGGGCTCACTCCGGTGAATAATAATATTTTTAATGCAATTCTTTTGTGAAGATTCCATTTTTGCATTGCCAGTGCGACAATAAATCCCCCAATAAATAAGAATATTACATGATTAAAGTAAGCTGATGAAACATCTTTTCCATCCATTACTCCAAATAGAGGAAATAAAACAATGGGGAGCAAAGAAGTAATTGCCAGTGGTATAGCCTCGGTAATCCACCAAAAAGCCATTAATACAGCTACAGCAAATGCATATGTTACGAGTGGATTTTCAGCATCTAATTCACCAAAAATTATTATTAGAAAAAAAATAATAAGACCTAATAATATACTTACGGTTTGCTTATTTAAAAAATTGTTTGATATTAATTTTGGCATATAAAATTATTAAAGTTCGAAAATACAAAAAATATTATTTAAAATAGGATAAAAATAATCCAGTCGATGAGTTAATTATTATTTATTTTTGTAAAAATTTTAAATGAATATTGAATGAAAAAGTTAGCAGTTGTTGCATTAGGCGGTAATGCATTATTAAGATCAGATCAGAAAGGAACAATAGACGAACAGGAAAACAATGCTTTTCAAACGAGCGAAAAACTTATAAAACTACTTAAGCATGGTTATAACATTGTCATTACTCATGGTAATGGTCCGCAGGTAGGAAATATTATGCTTGCAAACGCAGCAGGGAAAAAAGTTCACGGTTTGCCGGAAATGCCACTTGATATTTGTGTTGCTTATTCTCAGGGGTTTATAGGTTATATTATTGAACAACAGTTGCGAAATGTTTTGCAAGCTAATGACATGGATCGTGATATTATTACCATTATTACTCAGGTTCTTGTAAATAAAGATGACCCAGCTTTTAAAAATCCTACTAAACCAATCGGTCCTTATTACACAAAAGAGGAATCTGAAATTATTTCAAAAGAAACCGGATCAATATTTATTGAAGACCCTCGCGGCAGAGGTTGGAGAAAGGTTGTTGCTTCACCAAAACCACTTGTAATCAGTAATAAAAAATCAATTGAAAAAATTGCAAGAGAAGGACATATTGTAATTTCAGTTGGTGGTGGTGGAATTCCTGCATTTTTTGTTAAAGAAAATAAACTTCAAGGTATTGACGCTGTTATTGATAAAGACCTTGCAAGTGCATTACTTGCAATACAAATCAATGCCGACAAACTTTTTATATTAACTGATGTTCCGAAAGTTTGTATTAATTATAATTCACCTAATGAAAAAGCTATCGACAGAATGACAATTGCTGAAGCAAAACAATATCTTGATGATGGTCAGTTTGCTGAAGGGAGCATGGCTCCAAAAATAAGAGCAGCTATTCATTTTGTTGAGAATACAGGAAAAGACACTATCATTACTCAAACTACCAAACTTGGTATTGACGACGGTGGAACAAGAATAGTTATGGTATAATTTATTTACCCCTCTGTCCGACAAAGGTCGAATATCTCTCCTGAATTCAGGGGAGAAAAATAGGAAACCCGAGGCAAAGCCTCGAGGAATTCTTTTGATTAAAATAGCTAATTAAGATGTTTTTTATTAAATCGATTTCAGCTTATTAATCATATTTTCACTAATTGAAACAAAAACCATTTGGAGCAATACCAATATTGAATGAATCTACTAAAGCTCCATCAATGGAATTATAACGATAAACCCATCCATTTTGAACAAAGTCTTTTGCATCAGTTCCATAAATATATTCAATTTTATCATCAAACCCCAATCCATAAAACATTGTATTGCAAGCAATAAAAGGATTAGTATTTAGTTCTGTTGAAGAAATTTCAAATTCGTAAATTCCGTCAGTCATTACATAAAATAAAACATCTTTGGATTTATTAATTACAAGTTTTTCAGGATGTTCTGTATTTGTAGGAAATTCAATATCTTTAATTATAGAATAATCGTTTGGATTAATGCAAAATAGATGTCCTTTTGAATCACTTGCCTGAGGCCAGCCATTCCAACCGTTACCGGAGCAAATAATCCATAAATTTCCGTTTTTATCATTGCATATTCCGTTAGGTTTTGCAGCAAGTACAATTGTTGCAGATACTGTATCTACCCCAGTATTAATAACCGAAATTGTGCTGTCAACCGAATAAGCGCCCAAATTAAGAACAAAAGTTTTATTTTCAACTAATAACATTCTTTCCGGTCCTGTTCCACATGCAATGTTTTTAGTAATAGTATTGTTGTTAAGATTAACTACTGCAACAGTATTATCCATACAGCTTACATACGCTTTTTCGGTAGAAATTCCCAAAAAATATCTTGGCATATTCAAATTCTCAATCGTGCCAAGTGACAACAAACTTTCTGCATCGGCAATTTCAACCCTATTTGCATTATTAACAACAATGTATGCTTTATCTTCAAACACTTCCATAGACTGTACAAGATTACCGAGAGGACGATTATTAATTTTTTCAAAAACATTATTTTGTACAGTTAAACTATCTCTGTTAATAATACTTAAGCTCCCGGTTCCAGACTGAAAAGGACCTTCATTTATTACAAATACTCTGTTGTCTTGTAGTTCGATAACTGGTACATCTTCATTTGGTTTTTTACAACTAAAGGTAAACAGCAAAATTCCTGCAAAAGCATATAATTTGATGAATTTAAAGCTTTTCATACTATTTTTTAAATTTATAATTAATATTTAATAAAAATGATCTTCCCGACATAGGTCTGTATTGAATAATCTGGTATTCAGTATTCCATGCATTATTTATTTTAAAATTAATCTTAATTGTATTATTATTGAGATTAAATGTTTTCCCAAATGAGACTTGACCAACAGAAAATCCCGGAAGAAAATTTTCATTATCAGAGGACACAAATCGTTTTCCTGTATAATTTTGATTATACAATAAAAACCATGATTTTATAATTATACTCAGGTTTGATGAAAAATTATGCACGGGAGTATATATAAGCTGTTTCTCAAATGAATTATCAGTGCCATTAATTTGTTCCTGAAAAGTAGATTTAGAAAAAGTATAGGTTCCTAAAAAATTTATTTTAAATCTGTTGAAATCAATTTTACTTTTTCCTTTGACTTCAAATCCACGTGACCAGACTATCTGAATATTCTGGGGAGTCCACAAAGCAGAACCGGCAATTGGCTTCCATAATATCCAGTTGTTAACCATAGAATTATAAATTGTAAAAGCCATTTCGGTTTTGTGTTTAATACTCTTTTTGTCATGAAATTTGAATATTAAACTGACTTCCTCATTCCAACTTTTTTCAGGTTTAAGGTTTTCGTTTCCTCCGGGTTGCCAAAATCTATCATTTAATGTTGGAGCTCTGAAATTTTGCGAAATATTAATTTTTCCTGAAATAAAATTTAATATTTTACCTTCAAAACCAATGGAAGGAGAAAGTGGTACATTATATCCTTCAATAAATTCCTGCCTGATATTTATATTTAAGTTCCACTTTATTTTTGTAAATATTTTTGAAACTGATAAAAATACTCCTCCTTGTTTTTGTTTTTTAATTTCATGATAAGCATCAATATCTGCAATTTCTGTAGTGAAATTTAATCCTGTATTTATTTTAAAATCTTTTCCAAAATATTTTTTCCATTCAGTTTCAACAATTAAAGATTTTGTATTAAACTCTGAGTCAATATCAGTTTCAGGAATTTCATCAATATCTGAATAATGAAGATAATCATTAAAAAAAGCTACTCCAATATTTAGTTTTTGATCTGATTTAACTTTTTCCCATTTTACGGAAGTCCTTAATGATTTGTCAATCTGATATGCATTTCCCGGTTTGCTTGTAATAGTTCCAGGGATTTCACGATTACTAAATTGATACCATATACCAGCCTTAATTGTCTGATCTTTTGAGATTTTTCGATTTACATTTTGAATAAAACTATATTGCTTTAAAACTGCATTAGTTTGAGTTTTTGTTTCATTTACATATTTATAAGGAAAATCATTTTCCGAATTATTAATAAAAAAAGCAGTTGAAGAAAACCACTTTTCGTTTGATAATAAAACATCTCCACCAAAAGAAATATTATCAAAACTACCGTATGATGAATTAATTCCAAAAGATACTTTTTTTTCAAAAACTGCCGGATTATTAAGATGAACACTTCCTCCTATCAAACCGCTTCCATACAACGAACTTGCTCCACCATACTGTATTCCAATGTTACTAAAAAAAGACGAAGGAATCAGCGATAAGTCAGACATTCCGGTATTTGGTGGATTTATTCTGAACCCGTTCCAAAAAACACCTGTTTGAACTGCTGAAGTTCCTCTCAACGAAATAGACGCAAGACTACCTTGTCCATAAGTTTTAATAAAGAGTGAAGTTAATGATGATAAAATATTTCCAAGCGAAGATGATGATGAATTTGTTAAAAATATTGAGTCAATTCTTTCAACATTCAATCCAACCGAAAAATCATTAATGCGTGATGCATTGATATTCACTTCACTCAGTTGAAAAACCGAATCAGTTATAATTTCCTGGCAAAAAACAAGTTTGCCTAATACAATTAATATTATAAATAATAAATTACGCATTTATACTGTATTTAATTATAAACAGTATCCAAAACGTAAGTAAAATAACTTTGATAAATTTTTCGTGAAATTAAAATTTATCCAGACTTTTTACCCGAAAGCTTTGAATTAAAACAATAATTGGCAGGTCTTCTGACTTACTCATTTTTTGAACGCCTTCCCATCCAAAATTAAATTCGTGACAGTGGCAAGAGGGTTTCAAAAACATTTAAAGAGCTTACAGCAGCGGGAACTGTTCAGGATTTACACCTGATTCCCTATTATGTTATATTTTATTTAATAAAATAATAACACCAAATATTCGAGTACAAAAGTAAAAATTATTTATTAAAAACTAATTTAAATATTTAATTTATAAATAAATATTTAGTCAATCTTCCATAAGTAAGAAATAATTACTAAAGGCTACTTTTTTCATCTTTCTAAAATTCCTTTCAAATCAATAGTGATTTTTGAGTTTACAAAAACTTTTATATCTTTGTCTGCAACAAATTATTATTAACAATCTTTGATAAATGAAGGCAAATAAGAAAATAAACTTTTTAATATATACTTTATCATTAATATTTTTTATTGGTATTTTAGGTTCATGTTCAAACAAAAGTTGTTTATATTCTCATGAAAAATATCGGAAAAAATCTTCAGTAACAAAAGGACGTACACAAAACAAACCGGGTAAAGTAAAGCATTTTAGCCCTGTAAGAAAAAAGTATATTGTTGGCAATAAAAAAAGAAATATTCTTGGTAACAGATAAATTATTTTACAGAAAATTTGTCAATAAATAAACTTCTTTAAAAATTTTTAATACAAACTTTCTGCAAACCATTATTTTAAAAGTTATTGATTGCTTACTATTAAGATGGCAAAAAATCAGGTATTTTTGTATTTCTTATATCCCCCGAGGGAAAGACACATTAATACAATAATTAGCGAGAAATGAGGGAAATAATTATAAATAATAAATCGAAAAGATTATTAGAACTTTTATTAACGGAAAATCCGGTTATTGCCAATATTCTGAGAAAATCGACTGATGAACTACGTGTAAAACACAAGTTAAAGAAATTAGTAAAAGCATATTTTGAAAAAAACCCTATTGCGCTTGCTTTTTGTAAATACGAAAAAAGCGATCGTAATTCTTTTGAAAAACTTGAGTGGAGAGACTATGCGGCAATACGAATTTCTGATTACATTGATAATTCAGGAAAAATAATTTCAGACCTTAATCTTAGAGGTGAAGAAATTGAATCAGATCCAATTAAATTATTGTGGGAAGCAGTTCATACTGATGGTCATGTTGACGCAGAAGAAGCTTTTTTTAAAGATATGTTGCATCTTTTCCGTCAGTTCTCAGGAAAATCTAAAAGGCATATCCCATCCAAGAAAACTATTATGAAATGGATGGACAGACATCCATCAGGACTTGATTCGCAGATTATAAAAATACGAAAGGAAAACAAAAAAAGAATTCTTAAAATTATTATCAAAAAGATTAATTCAGGAGAAATAAAAAGTGCATCCTATAATTTTGAAAAAGGTCTAACTGAAGATGAAAAATTTATTATTGCAAATGAATGGTGGAAAAATAAAAATTTTCATTTGAAGTTTGCAATCAGATCGCCGGAATTACTTAACGAAATGATGAATTTTTCACTTTCCGAAGTGATAATGCAAAGATTGCGAAAAGCAAAAAAAGCCGGTATGCCATTTTTCGTAAATCCATATTATCTTTCATTATTAAATATTAAGGACCCTGATTTTGCTATTGGATCAGATCTTGCTATAAGAGATTATATTTTGTATAGCGAAAAGTTAATTAAAGAATTTGGACATATTGTTGCATGGGAAAAAGAAGATATTGTTGAAGCAGGTGTACCTAATACAGCTGGCTGGTTACTTCCTGATGGAAATAATATCCACAGGCGTTACCCTGAAGTATCAATTCTTATTCCCGATACAATTGGTCGTGCTTGTGGAGGTTTGTGTGCTTCCTGCCAGAGAATGTATGATTTTCAAAGTGGTAATTTGAATTTTAATCTTCAAAAACTAAGACCAAAAGAATCCTGGCCTGAAAAATTGAGACGCTTAATGGATTATTTTGAAAACGATGCGCAGCTAAGAGATATTCTGTTGACAGGTGGCGATGCTCTGATGAGTTCTGACAGATCATTAAAACTTATTCTTGATGAAATTTATGAAATGGCTATCAGAAAAAAAGCTGCAAATAAAAATCGTAAAGAAGGTGAAAAATATGCTGAAATAGTACGCATTAGAATAGGTACGCGTTTACCTGTTTATATTCCTTTTAGAATAACACCGGAACTGACGAAATTACTCAAAGACTTTAAGAAAAAAGCTAAAAAAATTGGCATAAAACAGTTTGTGGTTCAAACACATTTCGAAACCGCTATGGAAATAACTCCTGAAGTTAAAAAAGCAATTAGTATGCTGATTTCTTCAGGATGGCTTGTTACAAATCAACAGGTTTTTACTGCTGCTGCATCAAGGCGTGGACATACTGCAAAATTAAGAAAAGTTTTAAACGATGTTGGAATATTAACATATTATACTTTCTCTGTGAAAGGTTATCAGGAAAATAGCCACAACTTTGCTACAAACGAAAGAGCTATTCAGGAACAAATTGAAGAAAAAATAGTAGGCACTATTCAAAAAAAGCATCATCAGGAAATAAAAGATTTTTTACTTGATGCTCCTAATATTTTAAAAAATATCAGTGCCTTGAAGAAAAAATGTAATATTCCTTTCCTTGCTACCGGACGTAATGTTTTAAATCTTCCGGGTGTTGGAAAAAGCTTATCTTTCAGAACAATTGGAATTACAAATGATGGGAGAAGAGTTTTAGAATTTGAACATGATATTACTCGTCAACATAGTCCTATTATTGATAAAATGGGGAAAATTACTATTGTAGAGGCAAAATCCTTAAGCGAATATTTTAAACAACTAAAAAATATGGGCGAAGATTTATCAGAATATGTTGATCTTAACGGATATTCAATTGGAGAAACAGAAGCCAGAATGCCAATCTTTGAGTATCCGAAATACGATTTTAAGGTAACAAAAGAAATTACTAATATGGAGATATAAAATAACTGAAATCATTGTTTCGTATCAATTATTGAAAATAATAATGTTTTAGCACAAATTAATCATAAATATTTTTAATAACTTTAATTACTCCATGCTTTGATTTACTTTAAGTACTAATTTTTTTACCTTAGCTCAATTAAAAATTCATGAGACCGTTGCAAAAAATAAATAAATGGGTAATATTAATTAGTATTGCGTTTATTATGAGTTCGTGCCATTTTGTAAGATATTTTTATTGGAATTATGCCAATATTAATGATGGGGAAAAGTTTCCGGCTTTCACAATTGAAAACCAAGAAACAGTTTTTAATTTCAAACAATCACCGAAAAATTTCAATTTTAAGATTCCACAAAAATATTTTTCCAATAACGAAAATTGCGAGTTTAGCTCATTTCTTGAAACTCACGAAACAGTTGCGTTTCTTGTTATCAGAGATGATACAATAATATTTGAGAAATATTATTCAGATTTCGATATAAACTCTTTATTTTTATCTTTTTCAATTGCAAAATCTTTTGTTTCAGCATTAATTGGAATTGCTATTGATGAAGGATTAATAAAAAATGTTCATCAGCCCATAACTGATTTCCTTCCAAAATTAAAAGAAAATGACGAAAGATTTTCAAAAATCACAATCGAGCATCTTCTAAATATGCGATCGGGAATTAAATTTAGTGAAGAATATAATAGTCCTTTTGCTTTGATGGCAAAATTTTATTATGGAACAAATTTAAAGAAATATGTTTATAATTTAAAAATTGAAAAAGACCCGGATATCGAATATAAATATCAAAGTGCAAATACTCAGATATTAGCAATGATAATTGAAAAAGCATCAGGCAAGCAGTTTTATCAGTATTTCGAAGAAAAACTTTGGAAACCTTTACAAACAAAATCTATTGCAAAATGGAATTACGACAGTAAAAAACATGAAAACATAAAATCATTTTGCTGCTTAAATGCTACTGCTGTTGATTTTGCGAAGTTTGGGAGATTATATCTTAAAAACGGGAAATTAAATAATAATACAATAATTTCTGAATCTTGGATAAATAGTTCAACTACAATAATGAACGATTCCAGAGATTCACAAAACTACCCATATACCTACCATTGGAGGGTTAAAGAAGACGGCGCATATTTTGCAAAAGGAATTCTCGGACAATATATTTATGTGTATCCTGAAAAAAACTTGATATTTCTAAGATTCGGGGAAAGTTACGGAGATATTGATTGGGCGGAGTTTTTTGAAGATATTTCAGGTCAATTATAAAATATATAAAAAACATATTCAAATAGACACAAAATAATATTTTTGATTACTCCTCAAAAAACTCTTCATAATCAGGAAAATTAAAATTCTTTTTAGCAACTTTTTGAGGAAAAGTAAAATAATTAATATTTCCTTCTGCACATAATTCACCAATAGAACTGAACAGCTCTGCATGAACTTCAACTATATTTCTTTTTTGATTTGTAATCCATGCCATCAGCTTTATTTTTCCTTTATTCGAATAAACCGGCTTTTTGAACTTTATTTCCATTTTTGAAGTTACGCCTGCTGTTTTTAGTTTTATTTGCACACACCAGCCTGCAATTTCATCCAATAATGTTGCTTGGATTCCACCATGCAAAATATTTAAATATCCTTGAAATTTATCTTCAGGCAGCCATTCAGATTTAATGTAATCCCCTTCTTCAACAAATTCTAACCGCAAACCATCCATATTATTTGGAGCACATCCGAAGCAATTATATCCTTTCAGATTTTTATAAGGATTAAGTATTTTTCTTTTCATTATAAATACTATCTCTTCTCTCCATTACGATACTTAATTTCTTCCTTTATTGTACCGTCTTCATTAAATTCAATCCATTTCCCATTTTTCTTCCCATCTTTATATTCTCCCTTAATCTTCACTTTACCTTTAATAAAGTATTCAATGTATTCGCCTATAGGATAATTATTTTTATAGAATTCTTCTGAAAGCTTGCTTCCATTTTCATAGAATGTTTCTTGAACACCCTCAAAGTCATTATTTTTATAATTGTAAGTAGCTATAATTTTACCATTTGGTCCATACCATTTTGTTTCTCCATTTTTCATTCCTAGCAGATAAACCGACTCCTGTTGAACTTTGCCATTATCATAGAACTTTTTGTATAGACCATCAATTTCCCCATCTTTATAGTTGATTTCAGACAGTATTTTTCTTCCGAAGCTATATTTTGTGGCTAATCCATTGAGTAAGTTATTCTTATAGTATTCCTGTTTTACAACAAAACCTCTATTATCAATAATTAACTTCAATCCATTTAATTTTCCTTTTGTAAAAAACTCAATACTTTTAACCATACCATTTTTTTGATATGTAATCCAATTTCCCTCTTTTATACCATCAGCATAATTACCTTTTGCAATGTTATTCTTTACTTTCTCTTCGTAAAAACCATTTTTAAGATTTTCTTCGTTGTCTTTTACTGGCGTTTGAGAAAATGATGAAACTGAAATCATCATTATTAACAAAATAAAACTTAAATTTTTCATAACAAGATTTTTTTTATTATAATAATATTTGAAATGCAAAAATAGCTAAAGAAATTAGTATATCAAAAATTGTGTTGGGAAAAATGGAGATGTAGTTTTTGTAATTTGCAGTAATTTGTAGCAATTGTTTGCGTTTGTTGGTAATTGGCTGTAATTTGTGCTCTGTCAATAAAATCGAAGAACGACGAACTATTTATTTGTTCTGTCTGCATGAAATGTTTGATAGTTTTAATTAAATAAATACCACATAAGTAAGACCAATAAAAAATCTGGCATCATAAATAATTAAAATATCAAGCACAATTTTAATTTTACAATACAAAAGTTAATGAAGAAATTGTGCAGGACAGTAATAAAAAACGAAAGCCGGAAAACGTTTTGTTGTTCTCCGGCTCGCTTAAACCAAAACCAAAATTAAATTATGAAAAATTTATTATTATTCATTTGCTAATTATATTACAAATGATGTGCCGAAAATTCCATAACATTGATTATTAGTTGTATCAATAATTTCAAATATTTTATTGTTCATAATTTTGAAATAAAAAAGGAAAATAATTCCCAAAATGAAAAAATTTTTTCAGGAAAGTGTGAGACAAAATTATTCTGAGCCGAATAATAAAAAAATAAAATTTAAATGAATTTTGCCAACAAATCGTAATCTTCTGCTGTAGTAATTATTACTTTATAAAATTCACCGATTTTATGCAGATTATCAAAATTAATTAATACTTCATTATCAACTTCCGGCGAATCGAATTGAGTGCGACCTATATAATAATCACCCTCGACACTATCAATAACAACTTTAAATATTTTACCTATTTTATTGGAATTTATTTCGCGTGATATATCCTGTTGAATCATCATAATTTCGTCGGCTCTGTCTTGTTTTGTTTGTGCAGGAACATCATCGATTAATTCAAAAGCGGCAGTATCTTCTTCATGAGAATATGTAAAAACACCAAGACGTTCGAAACGAAATTCTTTAATAAATTCTTTTAAATCCTCAAAATCATTTTCTGTTTCACCGGGATAACCGCTTATTAAAGTTGTTCGAACAGCAGAATCAGGTATTTTAGCACGAATTTTATTTATCAGATTTTTGGTTTGCTGTCCGGTAATATTTCTTTTCATCGATTTCAACAAATTATCACTTATATGCTGCAAAGGAATATCAATATAATTACATATCTTATCATATTTTGCTATCACTTCAATTACATCTTCTGGAAAACCTGAAGGATAAGTATAATGAAGTCTGATCCATTTAATGCTTTCAATTTTAACTAATTCTTCCAAGAGAAATGCAAGTTTTCGTTCTTTGTAAAGATCAAGTCCGTAATATGTAAGATCCTGAGCAATAAGTATCAGCTCTTTAACACCTTTCTCTGCAAGAATATTAGCCTCTTTAATTATCGTTTCAACGGCTTTTGAAATATGTTTTCCGCGTATCAATGGGATAGCACAAAACGAACAATTTCGGTTGCAGCCTTCAGAAATTTTTAAATAAGCATAATGGCTGGGAGTTGTGAGTGAACGCTCCCCAATAAGCTCATTTTTATAATTACCGCCTAATTCCTCAATTATTTCAGGAAGTTCTGAAACACCAAAATAACCATCAACATCGCTTATCTCATTTTCTAAATTGGTTTTATATCTTTCCGACAAGCAACCCATAACATAAACCTTTTTTAAGAAATCTTGTGATTTATCTTTAACAGCTTGCAAGATTGTATTAATTGATTCTTCTTTTGCATCATCAATAAAACCGCATGTATTTATTATTACGATATCTGCGTCTTCATCAGAATCATGAACAACATCAAAATTATTAATTTTTAATTGCCCCATAAGATTTTCAGAATCTACAAGATTCTTGGAACAACCAAGTGTAATAATATTTATTTTTTCGCGGATAGCTTTAGTTTTCAAAATGTTTATTTAGTAAAAAAACTTTCAACAAATTCGAATCTGTCAAATAATTGTAGATCTTCTATTTTTTCACCAACTCCAATATATTTGACAGGTATTTTAAGTTGATCTGAAATTCCAATAGCAACACCACCTTTTGCAGTACCATCAAGTTTTGTGAGAGCCAAGGCATTAACTTCTGTTGCAGCGGTAAATTGTCGTGCTTGTTCAATTGCATTTTGACCGGTTGATGCATCAAGTATAAGTAGGATTTCGTGTGGTGCATCAGGTAAAACTTTTTTCATAACATTCTTTATTTTAGTCAATTCGTTCATTAAATTAACTTTGTTATGAAGTCTTCCTGCAGTATCAATAATTACAACATCAGAATTTTTAGAAACTGCAGATTTGAGTGTATCAAAAGCTACAGAAGCCGGATCGGCATTCATTCCTTGGGAAATAAGAGGTACCCCTGCCCTATCGGCCCAGATTTGAATCTGATCAACAGCAGCAGCTCTGAAAGTGTCGGCAGCACCAAGAATAACTGAATAACCGTTCTTTTTATAATTATGGGCCAGTTTACCAATAGTTGTTGTTTTGCCAACACCATTAACTCCTACAACCATAATTACATAAGGTTTGCTGTTTTTTGGAATTGAATATCCTTTGTGTTCTTCTTTTGTATTTTCTAGAAGTAATTCGGCAATTTCTTCTTTTAAAATTTTATTTAATTCTGAAGTTCCAAGGTATTTATCTTTTGCAACTCTTTCTTCAATTCTTCCAATAATTTTTAAAGTAGTCTGAACTCCAACATCCGAAGTAACAAGAACTTCTTCAAGATTATCAAGCACTTCATCATCAATTTTCGATTTACCGACAACTGCTTTTGTAATCTTAGAAAAAATACTTTTTTTTGTTTTTTCCAGACCTTTTTCAAGACCTTCTTTTTTGTCTTTTGATTTTGATGAGAAAATGCTCATATTTTAAAAGTTATAAATATAAAAAGAGCTCCTTCCTCAAAAAAAGGAAAAAGCTCTTCTTTATCGAAAAGACTAATATTTAATTCTTTGCGATAAAATCTTTTACCTGATCATTAGGAATGATAGTTTCCCTAAAAGTATAAGCGCCTGTTTTTTTTGATTTTACAGTTTTAATAACTTTTGCAAAATCTTTTCCTGCTGATTGTAAGGATGCAACAACTTTCTTTGCCATAACTAATAAATTTATTTAATTTCTTTATGAATTGTTATTTTTCTCAGGATGGGATTGTATTTTTTAATTTCCAATCTCTCCGGAGTGTTTTTTCTGTTCTTTGTGGTAATGTATCTTGATGTACCTGGTTCGCCACTCTTCTTGTGTTCAGTACATTCTAAAATTACCTGTATTCTAGCGCCTTTACTCTTTTTAGCCATCTTGTTAATTCTTTTAATTTTTCGGCTTGCAAAAGTATTATCTTTTATACAAATATCCTAATATCTGTATAAAAAAAATTTATTTTTTTCGTTTATCAATAATCTGAAAGTTATTTATGCTAACAGCAAGTATTGCGATTTTTTCTTTGCTTTAGATTATTTCAAAAATGTATAAATAAACTAACATCATTATACATCCCGTATTCAATCTATTTTATATTATACCAACTGAACATCCAAATTACCGATATATTTCGTTTCTTTTTTCCTT
>CAYOKJ010000074.1:0-15192 GCA_964404485.1 uncultured Bacteroidales bacterium
TTGCTTTGCAAAATTGTTAAGAATTAGTATAAATACGGATAATTTATTTTGGGAAATATTTTCTGTTTTTTTGTAGGTTAAAAAAGCTACTATTTGTAATTATTTTCGACAAATAGTAATACTATTTGTATTTTTATTTGACAAATAGTAGGTTTTTATAAACAAAAAAAAACTGCCAGCTCAATTTTTTAGTTGGATTGGCAGTGTTTATATTTCAAGGAATTAAATTTTAGAATCAGTTATTTTAATCATTTAACAAAATAATCCGAATCAAGCAGTTTATTTTCATTATCAGAATACAAAGCATAATCAAATCCTTTATTGATGCAATATGATCCTATATTTCCTTTTTTATCAATTGCGAGATAACCAACCTGAAAATCTTTATAATCAATTAGTTTTCCAGCTATTCTATTAACGGCTTCTTCGCAAGCTTGCTGTGGAGTTTTCCCATTTCTCATTAGCTCCACAACAAGGAAAGTCCCGAGAGTTTTCAAAACCAGCTCACCCATTCCTGTAGCTACAGCTCCGCCAACTTCGTTATCAACATAAAGTCCGGCACCAATAATTGGTGAGTCACCAACTCTTCCGTGCAACTTATATGCAGCACCACTAGTTGTACAAGCTCCGGCAATATCATTATTTTCGTCTATTGCCAGCATACCAATAGTATCGTGATTTTCGGAATTTATAACTGGAGAATATTTTGATTTTTTCTTCCATTTTTCCCATTCTTTTTTTGCCTTTTCAGTAAGCAGATTTTCTTTTTTAAAACCTTTTTCCAAAGCGAATTTTAATGCACCATCTCCGGCAAGGATAACATGAGGAGTATCTTCCATAACTTTCCGGGCAACCGAAATCGGATGTTTAATATTTTGCAAAAAACAAACCGAACCACAGTTACCACCCGGCTCCATTATGCAGGCATCCAAAGTTACGTTTCCGTCTCTATCGGGCAAACCACCATAACCCACCGAATGACTGTTTGGATCGGCTTCGGTAACTTTTACTCCCTGCTCAACTGCATCAAGGGCTTTGCCACCTTTTTGAAGTATTTTCCAGGCTGCTTCATTTGCTTCTAAACCATGATTCCATGTAGAAATTACCAGAGGTTTTTTTGCTTTGAAGCTTCCTTTGTTTAAGGGTCGTAAGTTTTTTAATGAGTCCGCTTTCGCTAAAGCAGGCATAAACATTGCACCTATAGAAACTAATACCGTATTTGAAAGAAATTTTCTTCTGTTTATCATTTGAAAGAAATTTATTGTTCAGTTACATTGCTTTTTTTGCTTTCAAACTTTTTATTGCAATAAAAAATATGTAAACCAAGCATAATATTGGGATTAGAAAGCCGAGAAGTACTGAGCTGTTATCAGCCATAATACCCATTAAGAAAGGAACTATTGCTCCGCCAAAAATTGCCATTACCATTAAACCTGATAATTCGTTTGTTCGTTCAGGCATATTATCAACTGTAATTGAAAATACAAGTGGGAAAATATTTGCAAATCCCAAACCTATTAAAAATATACTTGAAATTGCAATTATTTGGTTTCCTGTAAATAAACCTATAAACCCAATAAGAGAAATTACTGAAGTCAAAAGAAAGAATCTTTTTGCAGATATCCAGTTTAAAATTATTGAGCCTAAAAATCTTCCTATTAAAATTGCCAAAAAGAAAAATCCTGAACCTAAAACACCAAGAGTTTTAATATCAATTCCGAATTGATCTTCAAGAAAAATGGGTACTCCCGAGCTCATGCTAACTTCTGCACCAACATACACAAATATTGTCAGCACCATAGATAAAACATATTTATTTTTCAGCAAACTAAGGCATGAAGTAAAGTTGACAACTTGCACATTTTCTTGTTTTTTTTCATCAATTTTAAGAAATCCTACAACAATAATTACAATCAACAAAATTGAAGAATAAATTGGGAATAAAATTGTCCAATCCAAACCCCAGTATCTGGCAGCGAAAAATGGAATTAATGATCCCGACAAGGAACCAATTGCTTTAACAAACTGCGCAAGAGAGAGGTTTCTGGAATATTTTCCTTCGGGTGAAACATCACGCATAATCGGGTTTCCGGCAACCTGAAGAGTTGTAGCACCTGCTCCCAACAAAAGAACTGTTAAAAGTAAAAGTCCGTACGATGTCATACCTCCCAGCAATGGCAAAACCAAGCCAATCAGTGCAATTATCATCCCCATCATCAAAGCAAACTTTTTGCCTTTTTTATCCTGGAATATTCCCATGGGAACCGACAATAGTCCAAACATTATAAAACCCATAAACGGCAATAGTTGAGCCATTGTGTTTGAAAGGTTAAAAGTATCCTTTGCCAGTCCAACAAGCGGTCCAACAACATCGCCGAAGCCCATACACAAAAATGCAAGAAATATCGGAAATGATTTGTAAGCACTTATTTTACTTTTTGTTGTCATAGAATTTTGTTTTGTTATTGAAACAAAATTAAAATATTTTGTATCTATTTTACTATAAAATCAAAGTAGTTACCGTAAGATAATCCGAAGGATAATATCTCAGGAAATTTGTATTGATAGTCATAAAGTTAAAAACACCCATTCACCAAATCATCATCAGCAATATTAGGTATTGTAACCTTAAGATTTGGCTCGGTTTCCATTGCTCTTTTTGCTGCAAAGATTGCACCTTTATTTCTTGCCCAACTTCTGCGTGATATCCCATTATTAACATCCCAATAAAGCATAGATTTCAATCTGCGATCAGCATCATCAGTTCCATCAAGCAGCATACCAAAACCACCATTAATAACTTCACCCCATCCTACTCCACCACCATTGTGAATAGAAACCCAGGTAGCTCCGCGAAAAGCATCACCTATTACATTTTGAATTGCCATATCAGCAGTAAACTGCGATCCGTCGTAAATATTTGAAGTTTCACGATAAGGAGAATCTGTGCCGGAAACATCATGATGATCCCGACCAAGAACAACCGGTCCTATTTTTCCTTCTTTTATTGCTTTATTAAAAGCTAAAGCAATTTTTGTTCTTCCTTCGCAATCGGCATATAAAATACGAGCCTGAGAACCAACAACAAGTTTATTTTCTTTAGCTTCACGAATCCAGCGAATGTTATCATTCATTTGCTGTGTGATTTCCTTTGGAGATTTTTCAACAATCTCTTCAAGAACATTTATAGCAATCTGATCGGTAATATCTAAATCTTTGGGTTTTGAAGAAACACAAACCCAGCGAAATGGTCCAAACCCATAATCAAAACACATAGGCCCCATAATATCCTGAACATAGGAAGGATATTTAAATTCACCTTTTTCATTAAGAATGTCAGCTTTAGCACGACTTGATTCAAGAAGAAAAGCATTTCCATAATCAAAAAAGTACATTCCTTTTTCAGTGAGTTTATTTATTGCTGCTACTTGTCGTCGTAGTGATTCCTGAACAGCACTTTTAAAATGCTCAGGATCGCTTGCCATCATTTCATTAGCTTTTTCAAGATCCATTCCCACAGGATAATAACCTCCAGACCAAGGAATATGTAAAGATGTTTGGTCAGAACCCAGCTCAACAAGCATATCTTCTTCAACAAATCTTTCCCATAAATCAACAATATTTCCCTGATAAGCAATTGATACTGCTTCTTTGTTTTCCTGTGCTGATTTTATTCTTGAAATAGTATCATCAAGATTATCATATAATTCATCGACCCATCCTTGCTCGTGTCGTTTTTTTGCAGCCAGAGGATTAACCTCAGCAATCACTCCAATCGCACCTGCAATAACAGCAGCTTTTGCCTGAGCACCCGACATTCCGCCTAATCCAGAAGTAACAAATAATTTACCTTCAAGACCTTCATTTTCTTTTTGAATTTTTCTTCCTGCATTTAACAAGGTAATTGTAGTACCATGAACAATTCCCTGCGGTCCAATATACATAAATGATCCGGCAGTCATTTGTCCGTATTGTGATACGCCCAAAGCATTAAATTTTTCCCAATCATCAGGTTTAGAATAATTTGGAATTGTCATTCCATTGGTAATAACAACCCTTGGAGCATCTTTATGTGAAGGGAATAATCCCATTGGATGACCAGAATAAAGCACAAGAGTTTGCTTGTCTGTCATCTCGGCAAGATATTTCATTGTAACACGATACTGCGCCCAATTCTGAAAAACAGAACCATTTCCACCGTAGGTAATTAATTCGTGAGGGTGTTGCGCAACAGCATTATCGAGGTTGTTGTTAAGCATTACCATTATTGCGCCTGCTTGTTTTGATTTATAAGGGAATTCTTCAAGACTTCTTGCAGTAATTTTATATTCAGGACGAAAACGATACATATAAATACGACCAAAATCTTTAAGCTCCTGAGCAAATTCTTTTGCCAAAACCCTATGATGTTTTTTATCAAAATACCGCAAAGCATTTTTTAAAGCAAGTTTTTTTTCTTCAACATTCAGAATATCTTTTCTGATTGGTGCGTGGTTAATATCTTTTTCGTATTTCTTTGGTAAAGGGAGTATTTCAGGAATTTCCTCTAATACTTTTTTTTGAAAATCAGTGTATTTCATTTTTAACATTTGTTATTATTAATCTATTTTTATTTAAATCTTTCAGTGTAATTTTTAAATTTTCTCTTTATCATTTTTAATAATATTATAAAGAAACTCTCTTGCTCTAAAAAGTTTAGCTTTAACTGTACCAAGAGGCAGATTAAGTTCAGTTGCAATCTCCTCATAAGAATATTCTTTAAAATATCTTAATTCAATTAATGTACGATAATGAGGTTTTAATCTTTCAACCACGTCACGCATCATCTTTATTTTTTGTTTTTTAATTATTTTTTCTTCCGGGTCAAGAGTTAATGAAGGAATTCTGTCAACAATATTATTACTCTTATGCATATCATTAAAATCATTATTCATAGAAAAAACGGTTTTTTTCTTTCTTCTGATAAAATCGATACAATTATTAGAAGCAATTTTAAATAACCATGTACTAAAAGCATATTCCGGGGTATATTGATTTATCTTTTTAAAGGCTTTTCCAAATGCTTCAATTGTGAGATCATCTGCATCACTTGGATTGTTTGTCATCTTCAGCAACATAAAGTAAAGTGAATTTCGATAGTATTCCATCAACTGAGCATAGGCTTTCTGATTGCCCGTTTCTCTAGCAGAAAGAACTAACTCAAAATCCCGTATTCCCTTTTTGGTCAGATTATTTTTCACTTCCATTTGTTCTGTTTAAACATTATTGCAGAAATCATAAACAAAATATTCAGAATGATAAACAACATTTCAAACAAAGGCGAAAGTAGTAATAATTCCTTTTCTTTTAGTCTGTTCATACACTTTTTTATAATAAAAAGTTGACTTATCAAACGAAGTAAATATGTTGCTATAACGATATGAAATCCAAAGGAATGAAATAATAAAATAATAAAACTTGTGAAAAAGAATAACTGTGAAAAAGAATATGTTCCTAAAAGAAATTTAAATTTTCTTTTATAATATTTTGATGTGGAAAGATGACGACTTTTTTGATTAAACCACTGCGAATATGTAGAAGATGCTTTTGAAAAAGTATGACTTTCGGGTCGGATCTCTATTGAGGTATTTGTCTTTGTGGCTACACTATTAATAAAAAGGTCATCATCACCAGATTGAATTTTATAATGAGATGAGAAACCATTATTTTTATAAAACATTGATTTTTTATATGCCAGATTTCTACCAACTCCCATATATGTTTTTCTTATAAGGGAATACGAAAGATACTGAATAGCAACAAAAAGAGTATCGAATCTAATAAGACTGTTCAGTAATCCTTTTTCTTCAATGTAAGGACTGTAACCTAAAATTATATCAGTTTCAGAATTGAAACCTGAAACCATTTGTTGAATCCATTTCGAACTATTTGGTTTGCAGTCGGCATCTGTCAAAAGCAAAATTTCGTTTTTGGCAGATTTTATTCCAATAGATAGAGGGAATTTTTTTCCTGAAAAGAAATTCAGATTTTGTGTAAGAGTAACAACTTTTAGATGTGAATTTTCATTTTTCATTACTTCCAACAATTCAGCAGTTTCGTCATTAGAATAATCGTTGACTAACACTACTTCAAAATCAGGATAGTCTTGTTTTAAGATTATTGGAAGATTTTTTTTAAGATTGTAATATTCGTTTTTGGCACAAATAACAACAGACACTGCCGGAGTTTCAACTGTTTTTTGTTTACTTTTATAAAAAGCTAATTTTCGAAAAACACCCCAATAGTACATCAGTTGTAGCAAACTACTCAGTCCAAATAAAATAAAGACCACCAAAAGAAATATTGAGAAATTCTGAAAATCTAAAAACATAACATTATTTTATGAGCACAAAATTATCTATTCTTTATGAATTATCTATTATTCAATTGAAAAAAGAAATTTTGGATGTTGAAAAAACTCACACAATTATTTTTTATATTTTTACGAAATTATTTGAGAACTAATTCAAAAATTTTATTTAGCAAGAATAATAATTTTATTTATGAATTTCAAAATATCAAAAATTGACAATAAATCTCAAGCCCGTGCTGGAGAAATTTCAACTGATCATGGTAATATTAAAACTCCGATTTTTATGCCTGTGGGAACAGCCGGAGCTGTAAAAGCTATTCATTTTAAAGAATTAAAAAATGATATAAAAGCACAGATAATACTTGGTAATACTTATCATCTTTATCTCAGACCGGGACTCGAAGTAATTGAAAATGCAGGTGGTTTGCATAAATTTAATGGTTGGGACAAACCCATACTCAGCGATAGTGGCGGATTTCAGGTGTATTCTCTTTCATCTCAAAGAAAACTCTCAGACGAAGGTGTTGTTTTTCAATCTCATATTGATGGTTCAAAACATAAATTCACACCCGAACGTACAATCGATATTCAAAGAGTTATCGGCGCAGATATTATTATGGCTTTTGATGAATGTACTCCATACCCTTGTTCATACGAATATGCCGAAAAATCATTAAAAATTACACACAAATGGCTTGGCAGATGTTTTGAGCAATTTAACAAAACAAGTGGAAAATATAGTTATTCACAAACACTTTTTCCTATTGTTCAGGGAAGCACATACAAAGATTTGAGAAAAAAATCAGCAGAAGAAATCGCGTCGCTAAATGCCGAAGGAAATGCAATTGGTGGTTTGTCGGTTGGCGAACCTCACGAAATGATGTACGAAATTACAGAGCTTGTTTGTAATATTCTTCCAAAAGATAAAGCTCGTTATCTGATGGGTGTCGGAACTCCGGAAAATATTTTAGAAAGTATTGCATTAGGTATTGATATGTTTGATTGTGTTATGCCCACACGTAATGCACGTCACGGACATTTATTTACAAGCGAAGGAATTATCAACATAAAAAATAAAAAATGGAAAAATGATTTTTCCCGAATTGATGATAAGGGTGATTCCTTTGTTGACAGTGATTACACAAAAGCATATTTGCGACATTTATTTGTTTCAAACGAAACTCTCGGTGCTATGATTTCCAGTCAACACAATTTACGTTTTTATTTATGGCTGGTTGAAACTGCACGGCAAAAAATTATCGAAGGAACTTTTACGGATTGGAAAAACATTATGATCCCAAAAATTACAAGAAGGTTGTAAATTATATAACATTTTATGCAATATTTTTTTTATTTCACGTAATATCAATTTGATGTTTCAATTATAAAAAATCATTAGTATTTTTGTTTTCAAATTATTGGATGAAAAAAATTGATTTATATATAATTAAAAAGTTCCTTGGAACATTTTTCTATGCAATATCACTTTTGATAGTTATTGTTATCATTTTTGATGTTTCAGAAAACATTGATGAATTTCTTGAAAACGATGCCCCTTTGAACGAGATAATTTTTTCATACTATTTTAACTTTATCCCATATTTTCTGAATCTGTTTATTTATCTTTTTACATTTATTTCAGTAATATTTTTCACCTCCAAATTAGCTTCAAATACTGAGATTATTGCAATACTGAGTAGTGGTATTAGTTTTATACGATTATTACGACCTTATTTTATTTCCGGTTTGTTTCTTGCTCTTATCTCTTTTTATCTTGCAAACTTTCTTATCCCAAAAACCAATCAAAAAAGAAGAGAGTTTAAAGATACATATATGGAAAAACTATCAAAAAATAAAGATAAAAATATCCATCTGCAAATACATCAAGGCACTTTTGTTTATGTTGAAAGATTCGATACAAAATCATTAAAAGGAAAGAAATTTACTATTGAAAAATTTAAAGACAACAAACTTTATTACAAACTTAGAGCAAAATCAATTGCTTGGGATAGTATCAGCCAAAAGTGGCAAATAAATGATTATTACATAAGGACAATAAATAACACCAAAGAAAACTTAATAAAAGGGAAAAGAATTGACACAACATTAAATCTTGCACCTTCTGATCTTTATGTTGAAAAAGAAGATTTTGAAGAAATGGATTATTGGGAACTCAACCGCACCATTAAATCAAAAAAGATGAAAGGAGCTGAAAATGTTAAGATTTATGAAGTAGAAAAAAGTAAGCGTGTTGCTTCTCCTTTTGCTACTCTTGTAATGACATTTATTGGAATGTCTTTATCTTGCAGGAAAATAAGAGGCGGAATTGGAATGCATCTTGGATTAGGAATTGCAATTGCTTTCGCATTTATTTTATTTATGCAGATTTCTACAGTTTTTGCAATTTCCGGAAATTTACCACCTTATTTGTCAGCATGGATACCAAATATTGTCTTTGGAATCCTGGGAATTTTCTTTTTATATACTGCGCCAAAGTAAATATCCGAATTCTATTTTTATTTATTTTTCTTGCCAGATAAAAGATTCACTAAAATGTTGGTGCAAATCAATATTATCTTTAAATAAACCAAAAACGGCTGAGCCACTTCCACTCATCGAGGCATATTCAGCACCAAGATGATAGAGTTTATTTTTTATTTCCCCAACTACAGGATACATTTCAAAAATTGGGTTCTCAAAGTCATTAACTAAATAATTTTTCCAATCTGTAACAGGCATTTTAATAATTTCTTTAACAGAGATTTTCTTTTTTAAAGGAATTATTTTGGAGTAAGCAAGAGGAGTTGAAATATGAACTTCGGGTTTTATTATTACTATTTTATATTTCGAGATATCAAGTTCAATATCTTCAAATTCATCACCTTTTCCAAAAGCAAAAACTGCTTTATTTTTAATAAAAAAAGCACAGTCGCTACCTAAATTTTTAGCATAATTCATCATTAAACTTTCATTCATTTTCAAAGAAAATAAATCGTTTAGCATTTTAATTGCAAAAGCAGCATTAGAAGAACCACCTCCAAGCCCTGCTCCCAAAGGAATTCTTTTTATTAAATGGAGTTTTAATTCTGGGAGATCAAAATCCCTCATTAAAATATCATATGCTTTTAAACACAAATTATCATTTAAGCTTCCCTTAATATCCAGACCATCAATCACAAAATCAGTTTTATTGCTTTTCGAAACAGAAATTTCAAGGGCATCACAAACATTCACAGGGTAAAAAACCGTTTCAATATTATGAAATCCATCGGTTCTTTTCTCTGTAATTGAAAGTCCAAGGTTAATTTTACAGTTTGGAAAACAAATCATAATTCAAAAGTAATAAAAATATAAAAACATAATTTAAAATCGACCTGTATATTCAACTGAAAATTGTATTTTTGAAATCCCGCAAATAACATTTTTTATGGCATTAATTAATTCGACAATATCATGTATAATGAAAAAAAGGATTCAACAGATTGAATACTTCAAAACAAATCCCCACAAGGTTCAATCCGAATTATTTAAGAAATTAATTGATGAAGCAAAAAATACTGAATGGGGGAAAAAATATCATTATAATTCTATTAATAATTATGATGAATTCAAAAATAGTGTGCCTGTTAGCACTTATGAAAATTTAAAAAAATACATTTACCGCATTCAAAATGGAGAGCAAAACATTCTTTGGAACTCAAAAATAGAGTTATTTGCAAAATCATCGGGAACTACAAACAGCAAAAGTAAATTTATTCCGTTAAGTAATGAGTCTCTTTTTAATTGTCATTTCAAAGGTGGAAAAGACCTATTATCAGCTTATTTTAAGAACTATCCTGATTCGCAAATGTTCGATGGTAAAGGAATTGCTATGATTGGTAAGTATGATACTGTAAAAACAAAAAAACACAATTATTATGTAGGAGATCTTTCGGCTCTGATGTTAAATAAATTCCCCCCTTGGATACAATATGCCAGAACTCCGCAACGAAAAACTGTTTTACTGCACGAATGGGAAAGTAAAATTGAGCAAATGGCACAACAAACTATAAATGTTAATGTTACAAATTTATCTGGTGTACCTTCATGGATATTGCTTTTTTTGAAACGAGTTCTTACAATTACAGGCAAAAACAATATATTAGAAGTCTGGCCAAACATGGAAGCATTTTTTCATGGAGGTGTAAATTTTAGTCCGTATCTTGACCAATACAAACAGCTTATTCCTTCAGCAAAAATGAGATATATTAATACTTATAATGCTTCGGAAGGTTTCTTCGGAATTCAAGATAAAATTGATTCTGACGAACTGCTTTTATTTTTGGATCACGGAATATTTTATGAGTTTATGCCACTAAATCAACTTGGAAAAGAAAACCCAAAAACTTATCAACTCAATGAAATTGAAATCGGCAATAATTATGCTATGATAATTTCAACCAATGGTGGATTATGGAGATATATAATTGGCGACACAGTAGAATTCACTTCCTTGAATCCTTTCAGAATAAAAATTACAGGAAGGACACAAAATTTTATTAATGCATTTGGTGAAGAAATTATTATTGCTAACGCAGAAAAAGCTCTAGCATCAGCTTGCAAAAAAACAAAAGCAATAATTAATGAATATACAGCAGGACCAATTTATTTCAATAAAAATGAAAATGCAGCCCACGAATGGCTCATTGAATTTGAAACCCAACCAAATAACTTGAATCTTTTCACCGAAACCCTTGACAACTGTTTAAAATCTCTTAATTCGGATTACGAGGCAAAGCGATATCACGATATGATTTTACACAAACCTATTATAAACATTCTTCCCAAAGACACATTTTATAATTGGTTAAAAATTCGAGGAAAATTGGGAGGACAAAACAAGGTTCCACGTTTAGCAAATAATAGAAAATATATTGAGGAAATTCTTGAACTTTCAAAATCAAAAACTATTAACAAATAAAACCCTATTTAAAATGCATATAGCAATAGCAGGAAATATTGGATCAGGGAAAACCACCTTAACACGCTTGCTTTCCAAGCATTTTGGATGGAATCCACATTTCGAAGATGTTGACAAAAACCCCTATCTTAACAGTTTTTATAAAGACATGCAACGTTGGTCTTTTAACTTGCAGGTTTATTTTCTTAACAGCCGATTCAGGCAAATAATTCAAATTCGACAAGGAAATAAAACAGTTATCCAGGACAGAACTATTTATGAAGATGCATATATTTTTGCACCAAATCTTCATTCTATGAATCTTATGGCAACACGTGATTTCGAAAATTACAGCTCCTTATTCGAACTTATGAGCTCATTTATTCAACCACCTGATTTGTTAATATATCTTCGTTCCAGCGTACCAAACCTTGTTGAACAAATTCAAAAACGAGGAAGAGAATATGAAGAATCAATCCGCTTAGACTATCTTAAAAGACTAAATGAAAGATACGAAACATGGATTAATAAATACGATCAGGGAAAAGTACTGATAATAGAAGTTGATGATATTAATTTTGAAGAAAAAAGAGAAGACCTTGGAATGGTAATTGAAAAAATTAATGCTGAAATACATGGATTGTTTTAAATAAATTTTTTATTACAGATTGAAACACAAAAAGAATTTTAATGAACATTCTAGGAATTATACCTGCACGTTACTCATCATCTAGATTTCCGGGTAAACCACTCGCAATGATTGGCGATAAATCTATGATTTGTAGAGTTTATGAACAAGCCAAAAAAGTAAATATTCTTTCAGATGTTATTGTAGCAACTGATGACAAACGAATAGAAAATCATGTTAAAAATTTTGGTGGAAAAGTTATGATGACATCATCATATCACAAAAGCGGTACCGACAGATGTAGCGAAGTTATCAAAAAAATTCAAGATAAAAATGCAAAAAATATATGGGATATTGTTGTAAATATTCAAGGTGATGAACCATTTATTGAACCAACTCAAATCGAAACTCTTGCATCTTGCTTTTCAAACAAGTACACTCAAATTGCAACTTTAGTAAAAAAAATCACTTCAAAAGAAGAACTTTTTAACCCGAATATCGTTAAAGCTGTTATTAATAAAAACAATAAAGCAATTTTTTTTAGCAGACAGCCAATTCCTTTTATAATAAATACGGAAAAAGAAAACTGGCTAAAAAAACATAGTTTCTACAAACATATTGGAATATATGCATACCGGACTAATGTTTTGACAGAAATTACAAAACTCCAAGAATCATCTCTTGAAATTGCTGAATCTCTTGAGCAATTACGGTGGTTAGAAAACGGATATAAGATTGATGTTAGAGTTACTGAAACTGAAAGTATCGGAGTTGACGGCCCCGAAGATCTAAAAAATATTATTAATAATTTTTGATTTTTATATAAACTATATTAATTTAGCGTTTGAAAGTTTGTAATTAACAGTTAATAATGAAAATATCAAAATACATAGGTGAAATTTTATTTGAATACGAGTGTATTGTTATTCCTGGCTTTGGTGGTTTTATTACAAATGATATTCCTGCAAAAATTCAAAATGACCAAAGGACATTTATTCCTCCTTCAAAGAAAATTATTTTTAATGCTTTTCTAAAAACCAATGATGGGCTTTTAATTAATCAAATTGCTAAAGCAGAAAACATTTCTTATGCTGACTCGAAAAACAAAGTAGAAAGCTTTGTTGATAAATGCTTTATCGCTTTAAATGATGGCAAAAAAATTAATTTTCAAAAAGTTGGTGTTTTATTTTTTGATGCTGAAAAAAATATTCAATTCAAAGCTGACCTCAACCAAAATTATTTTGCAGAATCATACGGAATGACAAGTTTTATTTCACCTCCAATAAGACGTAAAACTAATCTTCATATTATTGAAAAGAAATTTGTTGACCGAAAACCAAAACCAAAATCAAAATCTCAAATAAAAGAAAAACAAAATCAAGAATTTCAACCTCTTTCTTCACCAAAAGTAAAACGTCCTCGTTACATTAAAATCAATGTTTTTACACTACTAATACTCGCCGGAATTATTTATTTAGGTGTAAAAAATCCTGCAAGAATTCAAAATTTTTATAATAATTATTCTAATTTCGTTCCATTCTTTTTTCAAACACCAAACGAATTTATTGTAGAAAATATAGAAAACATTCCATTGGATAAAATTCTTCCAAAAACAAAAAAAGAAAACACTTTAACATTTAAACCAACAGATAGCAATAATAACTTATCAGCTACAAAAAAACTTATTACTGTTGAGCCAGAAGCCTTAAAGAAAACAGTTATACCAGAAAAAGCAAAACCATCCATCAATAATGAACAAACTTCAACAACAAATACAAAACCAATAATCACAAAGCCGGAAGAACCAAAGATTAATACATCTGAAAAAACTCCTGAAATAGAAATTATTCCAAAATCAAAAAAATATTTTATAGTTGCAGGATCTTTTAATAGCATTGAAAATGCACAAAACTTTAATAAAGAATTAAATAATAAAGGCTTTGAATCCGAAATTATCGGTCAAAGCAAATATGGTTCTTACAGGGTCAGCTATAATGGATTTAACTCTTTAGCCGAAGCTCGAAAACAGCTTGTTACTATAAAGCAAGATGAGAACGAAGCAGCATGGATATTTTCTAAATAAATTATTTTTCAAATTTTTTCCATAATTTTGCAAAAGTTTAAGATCACTTTTCAATGGGGAAAAAAAAATTGCAACAATATAAAGATATTGATTCTTACAAAAATTTGTTTCAGTTTACTTATGAAGAAATCCAAAAAGGAATTCATTATAAAGGAAATTGGGCAGAAAAATATTTCAAAAACGATAATCCAATAACTTTAGAATTAGGATGCGGAAAGGGTGAATACACACTTGGTTTGGCAAGAAAATATTTAGAAAAAAACTTTATTGGAATTGATATAAAAGGAGCAAGATTGTGGCGTGGAGCAACAACAGCTCTTGAAGAAGTTTTAAAAAATATTTTATTTATTCGTAGTCCGATCGAATTAATTGGCGACTATTTTAGTGAAGGTGAAATTGACGAAATCTGGATCACATTTCCTGACCCTCATCCAAAAACTTCAAGAATAAGAAGACGGTTAACATCTCCACGTTTTTTAAGAATGTATAAAAACATCCTTAGAAGCAAAGGAATTGTTCATCTGAAAACCGATAATCAATTGCTTTTTAATTATACTTATGAATTACTAAATGAATTAAATCTAGAGGTTATTTTTCACACAAGAGATCTTTATCAATCCGGTATTGATGATGATGTTTTATTGATTAAAACATTTTATGAGAAAAAATATCTAAAAGATAATATTCCAATTAATTATTTAAAATTTCGTATCGACAATGTCTGACAATCCATCTTTTTTTGAAAAAGTATATCAAGTAGCAAAACATATTCCTTATGGTAGAGTGACAACTTATGGTGCTATTGCAGAATATCTGGGATCAAAAGGAGCAGCAAGAATGGTTGGTTGGGCAATGAATAAATCACTTTCATATTCAGAAGAAATACCGGCACACAGAGTAGTAAACCGAAATGGGGTTTTAAGCGGGAAGCAACATTTTAGTAATCAAAAAATAATGCAACAACTTCTAGAAAATGAAGGGATAAAAGTTAAAGATGATAAAATTATTGATTTTGATAAACATTTTTGGAATCCTTCTTTTTAATATTCAAATTCCAATAAACAAAATTCATATTAATTCTTTTTAGAATTTTAAAGAAAAAAAGAAATTATCTAACCCAAAAACCAATAATACATAATAATACCAATTGAATTTCTAAATTGCTGATAAATATTTTGAAATATTTTTTT
>CAYOKJ010000075.1:0-15149 GCA_964404485.1 uncultured Bacteroidales bacterium
TATGTTGGTTTAGTAACCGGAACATGTTTTGCTGAAGTAGGTATTGAAGTATCTTGTGTTGACATAGACAAGAAAAAAATTAACAATCTCAACAAAGGTATTATCCCAATTTTTGAACCCGGATTAGAAGAAATGGTTCACAGAAATGTTGAAAAAGGCAGACTAACATTTACAACAGATGTTGCCACCACACTTGATGGATGTCAAATTGTATTTGGTGCAGTAGGTACACCACCGGATGAAGATGGCAGTGCTGACTTAAAATATGTTCTGGAAGTTGCTAGAAATATAGGTCAACACATGAACGACTATCTTATCATGGTAACAAAAAGTACAGTTCCTGTAGGAACAGCTGAAGAAGTTAGAAATGCTATTCAAAAAGAACTTGACAAAAGGGGTAGTAAATTAAATTTTGATGTAGCATCAAATCCTGAATTTCTTAAAGAAGGAGCTGCTATTGACGATTTTCTAAAACCTGATCGTATTGTTGTCGGCGTTGATTCTAAAAAAGCTGAAAAAATACTAAGTCGTCTTTACAAACCTTTTACTATAAATGGTCACCCTGTGATTTTCATGGATATTATTTCGGCTGAAATGACAAAATATACAGCCAACGCAATGCTTGCAACTAAGATAAGTTTCATTAACGATATTGCTAATTTATGCGAAATTGTTGGTGCTAATGTAAACGCAGTACGTTATGGAATTGGTTCTGACACACGTATCGGAAAGAAATTTATATACCCCGGAACAGGTTATGGCGGATCTTGCTTCCCAAAAGATGTAAAAGCTCTTATAAAAACTGCCGACAATAATGGATATAGTTTACAGGTGTTAAAAGCTGTGGAAGCTGTTAACGAATCTCAAAAATCAATTCTCTTCCGTAAAGCAATGTTACATTTCAACAACGATCTTAAAGGAAAAATCGTTGCTATGTGGGGATTATCTTTCAAACCAAAAACCGATGATATGAGAGAAGCTCCATCATTGGTAGTTATAAAAAAACTTTTAGAAGCAGGAGCAAAAGTTATAGCATACGATCCTGCTGCTACAGAGGAAGCTAAAAGAATACTCGGTAATAAAATTGAATATGCAAAAGATCAATACGAAGCTTTGATTGACGCAGATTTTTTAATGATTTTAACTGAATGGGATGAATTCAAATTTCCTAATTTCAATGTAGTTAAAAAACTCATTAAAGAACCTCTAATATTTGATGGAAGAAATATTTATGATTCTTCTGAAATGAAAGAAATCGGATTTACTTATTATTGCATTGGTGCTAATGCAAATAAGTAAAAGCAAATAACCAATAGATAAATATCAATTGCTAGTTTTTTGAACTATTTGATAATTTAAAAGAAAATACAGGGGAATAAAGGTATAGGGGAAATCAAGATAAAAAAAATTATTTTATTTCCCCTATTTGCATTTCCAAACTAAAATAACATTGAATACTGAAATGATTGGAACTTTTTATATTCAGCTGTTTATGTTTCTTTAAATTAGACTGAATGATTTAATAAAAGCTATGAATAAGTGGCTTCTTTATTATCTTTACCACAGTTATACAGTTTTTCTTGTATCTTTACAATTAATTATTATTATTAAAATTCTTATGAAGAAAAAAGTATTAGTTACAGGTGGAGCCGGTTTTATTGGTTCTCATTTATGCGAACGTTTGCTAAAAGAAGGAAATGAAGTTATTTGCTTAGATAATTATTTTACGGGACAAAAACAAAATGTGATTCATCTTCTTGATAATCCATATTTTGAATTGGTAAGACATGATGTTATAATGCCAATTTTCATTGAAGTTGACCAAATCTTTAATCTTGCTTGTCCTGCCTCCCCTATTCATTATCAATATAACCCTATTAAAACCATTAAGACTTCAGTTGCCGGAGCAATAAACATGCTTGGGCTTGCTAAGAGAATAAATGCCAGAATTATGCAAGCTTCAACAAGTGAAGTTTATGGTGACCCTAAAATTCATCCTCAACCAGAGAGTTACTGGGGACATGTTAATCCAATTGGAACACGTGCCTGCTACGATGAAGGAAAACGATGCGCCGAATCATTATTTGTAAATTATCACCGACAAAATAATGTTGACATAAAAATTATGAGAATATTTAACACTTACGGACCAAAAATGCATCCGCACGATGGCAGGGTTGTCTCTAATTTTATTGTTCAGGCCTTAAAAGGAGAAGAGTTAACTATGTACGGAGACGGCAAACAAACACGTAGTTTTCAGTATGTTGATGACCTTATTGAAGGAATGATACGATTTATGAACTCAAGGGAAGGTTTTATCGGACCGGTAAACGTTGGTAATCCCATAGAGTTTTCAATACTCGAGCTGGCTGAGAAAGTAATTAAAATGACCAACTCAAAATCAAAGATAATTTTTCAACCACTTCCTCAAGATGATCCGATGCAACGAAAACCTGATATTACTTTGGCAAAAAAAGAACTTAATTGGGAACCTAAGGTTCACCTTGATGAAGGTTTACAAAAAACGATTGATTTCTTTAAAACCGTTGTAAAATAAAACTCATGAATAATATCCTGATTACAGGCAGCAAAGGACAACTGGGAAATGAAATAAAAAAACTTTCGCCTAAATATTCTGAATATAATTTTATTTTTACTGATGTTGGAGAACTTGACATCACAAACTTTGATGCAATTGATGATTTTTTTTATAAAAATAATATAAATTTTCTTATAAATTGCGCTGCTTATAATGCGGTTGATAAAGCTGAAGAAAACCCTGATACTGCTGAACTGATAAATGCAACTGCAGTAAAATACTTGTCAAAACTTTCGAAAAAATATAATGCATTCTACATTCATATTTCTACTGATTATGTTTTTGAAGGAACAAATCACAAACCTTACATCGAAACTGATAAACCTAAACCTCTTTCAAAATATGCACTTTCGAAATTGCATGGAGAACAAGAAGCATTAAATAATAATGATAAATCAATAGTTTTCAGAACTTCGTGGTTATATTCTGAATTTGGAAATAATTTTGTTAAAACTATGATGAAATTAGGAAAAGAAAGAGATGAACTGAGAGTTATCTTCGATCAGATTGGAACTCCGACTTATGCAAATGATCTGGCAAAAGCAATTCTCAATATTATTCCTCAAACATCAAAATTAACAAAACCTGAATTATATCATTATTCGAATGAAGGGGTAGCAAGCTGGTATGATTTCACAAAAGCGATAATTGAAATTTCCAAAGAAAACTGCAATGTTCTTCCAATAGAAACAAAAGATTACCCGCTTCCTGCAGCACGACCATTCTACAGCGTAATGAGCAAAGCAAAAATTAAAAAAGATTTTGATATAGAAATACCACATTGGAGGGAAAGCCTCGTGAGATGTATTAAGAGGTTGGAAGAGATGGAGTGATTGTAATTGGTTGTAATTGGTTGTAATTGATTATCAATTTGAAAATAGACTGTGACTGAACAAAAAACCAATTAGGGACTAAACTATAAATAAGCCCGTATAGAATGTAGGGTAAAAAGCAAGAAGATAAGACCAACCCTGAACGGGTTTAACAGAAACAAGTTTAATAAATGAAATATATATTCTGTGCAATCGTAAAACCATTTTGAAATATGCTTCATTGTCGCATTTCACATGGCAAATAAAATAACACTAAAAACATACTTATAAAAATATAATCCGATGCAAAAAAACATAGACACAAAAATCCTTCAAAAAGCACAACTATGGCTTGAAGGAAATTATGATGAAGAAACAAAAGAAAAAGTAAGAAACCTTATTGATAACAACCCTCAGGAATTAATTGAATCTTTTTATCAGGATTTAGAATTTGGCACAGGTGGATTGCGTGGAATTATGGGCGTTGGATCAAACCGAATGAATAAATACACAATAGGAATGGCAACGCAAGGTCTTGCAAATTACCTCAAGCTTATGTTTCCCGACAAGGAACAAATTAAAATGGCAATAGCTCATGACCCAAGAAACAACAGTAAATACTTTACTGAAATAGCTTCTAATATTCTTTCAGCAAATAACATTAAGGTTTATGTATTTGAAGATTTAAGACCAACACCTGAGCTTTCGTTTGCAATACGTCATTTCAATTGTCAAAGTGGAATTGTGATTACCGCTTCGCATAACCCGAAAGAATATAACGGCTTTAAAGCATATTGGGACGATGGTGGGCAATTGATCCCTCCACATGATAAAAATGTAATTAAAGAAGTGCAAAAAATTACAAATATCGATGATGTGAAATTTGAAGGTGATAATTCAAATATAGAAATTATTGGCGAAGAAGTTGACAAAATTTACCTTAATGAAATAAAAAAACAATCGCTTTCAGGAGATTTAATTAAAAAACATAGCGATTTAAAAATTGTTTACACACCACTTCACGGAACAGGTGTTACGCTGGTACCAAGAATTTTAAAAGAGTTTGGATTTAAAAATATTTTTTCTGTCCCTGAGCAAAATATTCCTGATGGAAATTTCCCCACAGCAAAATCGCCAAACCCTGAAGAACCTGCTGCCCTGGAACTTGCAATTAAAAAAGCAAAAGAAGTTGGTGCAGATCTTGTAATGGCAACCGATCCTGATGGTGACCGTGTAGGAATCGCTGTAAAACTACCTGACGGCAATTTTATTTTGATGAATGGAAATCAAACAGCTTGTCTTTTAATGTATTATTTAATGACCAAATGGAATGCTGACAATAAAATCACAGGAAATGAATTTATTGTAAAAACTATTGTTACAACTGAGCTACTTAATGACATTGCCAAGAAAAACAATGTTGAATATTTCGATGTTTTAACAGGATTTAAATGGATTGCTGACAAAATTAAAGAATTCGAAGGCAAAAAAACATTTATCACCGGGGGTGAAGAAAGCTACGGATATATGGTTGGTGATTTTGTTAGAGACAAAGATGCAGTTGCATCCTGTGCAATGATTGCTGAAACAGCTGCTTGGGCTGCTGAAAAAGGAAAAACTTTATATGATCTTATGATTGACATATATCTTGAGTTTGATTTTTATAAAGAAAAATTACATTCGGTAGTTAGAAAAGGGAAATCGGGCGCTGAAGAAATTCAGAAAATGATGGATGATTTCCGCACAAATCCGGGAAATGAAATTAACAACTCCGAAATTATTTTAACAAAAGATTATCTTCTTCAGAAAGAATTCAACAAGGAAACAGGAGAAGAAAAACCAATAGATTTACCTAAATCAAATGTTCTGCAGTTTTTTCTAAAAGATGGAAGTAAAATCAGTATGCGCCCATCTGGTACTGAGCCAAAAATCAAATTTTATTTCAGTGTAAAAGAAAATCTTGAAAACAAAAACAAATTTGATGAAACAGACAAGAAGCTAAGCAAAAAAATTGATAATATTATTAAATCGATGGGACTTAGTTAGTTTCGGGTTTACATTTCAGGTTTAGTGTTTCAAACCTAAAACACTAAACCTGAGTCTTAAACTATATCTATAATTTTAATTTTCCTTCCACGAAATTCAAACTCATCACCTTTTTTACAATTTTGCATGGCTTGATAAAAAGGTACATTTGGTGATATTGCATAATACATTTCATCTCCCAACATAATTTTTCCTAAACCAATAGCAACCAGAATATTTTGATCATCAGTAAAAATAAGGGAACCAAAAGTAACTAACTCAGTTTTTTTTGAAACATTAATTTTATTCAAAGTTTCCATTTGTTCAATAGCTTTTTGAAACTGTGAAGCAAACATATCCTTTTTTCTTAATAATTGCATTCGATACGAATCATACCTGTCTTTTGGTTGCCCATATTCATTTGCACTTTTTTGAGCATCATCCATCACAAATTTAATATTGTTAATACTTTCTTGCTGCTTTTCTTTACAAATTTCTATCAAACTCCTTTTTATCTCTAATTTCTCCATTTCTGCATTTTTTCATAAAGTTAGTAATTTTCAACGCATCCAGCAAATATTTATTATTAATAATTATTAAAAAGTATTTTTAATTGTAATTTTGCCAATTCAAAGCAAAAGCATAAAAAAATGGAAGATAATCAAACAGAAGTTGCATTTTCGAAAAATGTAATTGAAATGATTACAGTTGCGAATAATTTTTGTTCATTTATTGAAAAAGCAGATGATAGTCCAAAATCTGAAATCTTTGTTTATCTCGAAAAAGTGTTACCATTATTATTTTTAAAAGGCACACTACTTCCCGAAGTAATAGTTGATGACCCAGAAAGTAATGAAAGATTTGTTACTGAAGAGCAATGGGAATCAATTTTTAATGAATTGAAAAATAAATTCGATAATGATGATAATTTCTGGTATCTCGAACTAAACAGCCCCGAACCAAATGAGCCATTGAAAGCAAATCTATCTGAAAATCTTTCTGACATCTATCAGGATTTGAAAGATTTTGTACTTCTATATCAAAAGCCAACCCGTACTGCCAAACAAAATGCCGCCTACGAATGCAAAAAACTTTTCGAAAATAATTGGGGTTTTAAACTTATCAACTCATTAAATGCCATCCATCATATTTTAAATAAAGCTAATAATAAAAATGATAATTTTGATGAGTTTGATACGATATAATGTCTGTTACTTTAGTCATTTATATTAATAAAATTATAGATTTTATAATTAAGCTCAAAAATACAAGAAAGATATTAAATTTTAAACATGAGTTTTAAAATATTAAATTGTTCGGAAGTAACTATATTAACATTATTTAAAGAGAATTTTGCCAACAAATATTGTTTTTAATAAATAAATTATCTTATTTTGCCATTTTTTAGAATTAATCTAAATAAGATAGCGAATTAATGAATCTTTACGAAATAAAGCAAGGTGATAAGTGTGTTATCACAAAAGTAAAAGGACGTGGTGCATTCCGTAAAAGAATTATGGAAATGGGCTTTATTGTTGGGAAAGAGATCATTGTTGGCAAAAAAGCTCCATTAAAAAATCCAATAGAATATACTGTAATGGATTACGAAGTTTCGCTACGAAATAGCGAAGCAAAACTTATAGAAGTAATCCCTTTTTCCGAACATATTAAAATTGATCAATATCCAAAGTACCGTCATCATCGCCATCGTGGAGGGCATCATTTTGAAAATCAAAATCCTTTTGAAGAATCAGAATTCAGCAAAAACTGTATTAATAATGTTGAAGGTGAACATCATAAAAGAAAACATATAAAACATAAAAACAAAATCATTAATGTTGCTTTGGTTGGTAACCCAAATGCAGGCAAAACAACACTTTTTAATTACGCCTCACATTCAAAAGAAAAAGTTGGAAATTATTGCGGAGTAACTGTAGATGCAAAAGAAGCCAGATTCAAGCAAAGTGGATATACTTTTAAAATTATCGACTTGCCCGGGACATATTCAATTACAAGCTATACTCCCGAAGAAGTTTATGTTAGAAATTATATTTTTGAAGAAGTTCCTGATGTTGTTGTTAATATTGTTGATTCTTCGAATTTGGAAAGAAATTTATACCTTACTACTCAACTTATCGATTTAGACATTAAAGTTGTTATTGCCTTAAACATGTATGACGAGCTTTTGCATAAAGGTAATAAATTTGACTATGTTACTCTTGGGAAAATGATCGGTATTCCTATAATACCAACAGTTAGTTCAAAAGGTAAAGGCATCAGAAATTTATTTAATAAAATTATTGATGTTTTTGAAGATGATGATCCAACAGTACGGCACATACATATAAATTATGGAACCGAAATAGAAAAATCAATAAAAACTATTCAGAGTAAATTAAATATTGAAGAAAACAAAAAAATCACAATTAGAGTAGCACCAAGATTTCTGGCATTAAAATTACTTGAAAAAGACAATGAAGAAATTGAGCGAATAAAAAAATGTGATAATTTTAATGAGATAATAAGTACGGTTGATAAAGAAATCTCAAGATTAGAAACAATATGTAAAAATACTCCTGAGACAACAATTTCTGATCATAAGTATGGATTTATTGATGGTGCATTAAAAGAGACTTTTCAAAAAAGCAAAAAGGATATTCGTTCAAGGAGCCATCTTATTGATAATATTCTCACAAATAAAATCCTCAGTTACCCGGTTTTTGTATTTTTTATGTGGCTTATGTTTCAAGCAACTTTTTCTCTTGGTGCATATCCAATGCATTGGTTAGAAAGCCTAGTTGAAATATTTGGACAATTATTTACAAATTTTTTACCCGAAAGTATTTTCAGAGATGTTCTTGTTGATGGTGTTATTGGAGGTGTTGGTGGCGTGATTATTTTTCTGCCAAATATTCTTATCTTATTTTTATTTATAACACTCATGGAAGATTCAGGATATATGGCAAGGGTGGCATTTATTGTTGATAAACTAATGCACAAAATAGGATTACACGGTCGTTCATTTATACCTATGCTTATGGGCTTCGGGTGCAATGTGCCGGCAATAATGGCAACACGAACAATTGGAAGTAGAAATGACAGGCTTGTAACTATGCTTATAAATCCGTTTATGTCGTGTAGTGCTCGTTTACCTGTTTATGTTTTATTTATTGGAGCATTTTTTCCTTCTCATCCCGGAATGGTATTATTTTCCATCTATGGCTTTGGAATAATTTTATCAATAGTTGTAGCAATCGTCTTTAAAAAAACTATTTTTAAATCTCAGGATATTCCATTTGTGATGGAACTTCCTCCTTATCGAATCCCAACATTAAAAGCTATATTACGACATACATGGTTCAAGGGTGCACAATACTTGAAAAAAATGGGAGGAATAATATTAATAGCTTCCGTAATTATATGGGCTTTAGGATATTTCCCAATTAACAGTAATATTCATGAAAAATATAATACTCAAATTGATGAAAGTGCATTAAAATTTGATCATAAAATTAATTTAATAATTGCAAGTGACACACTATCAATTTTATCTTTACAACAAGAAAAAGAAAATTCTATTAGTAAACTTGAAAATCAAAAAACAATAGACCTTTTAGAAAATTCGATGATTGGAAAAATCGGGCATTTTATTGAACCTGCTATTGCTCCTCTTGGTTTTAATTGGAAAATGGGTGTAAGTATTATTGCCGGAGTTGCTGCAAAAGAAATTGTTGTAAGTACATTAGGAGTATTACATCAGGCAGAAAGCAGTGAGAACAATACATTTAATCTTTCAGATAAACTACGAGAAGAAACAAATACAAGCGGGAAAAATATTGGTGAAAAATCATATACACCCTTAATTTCATATGCATTTTTAATTTTTATTTTAGTCTATTTTCCATGTATTGCTGTTATTGCAACCATTAAAAAAGAATCAGGAGGTTGGAAATGGGCAATATTTATGGCAACTTATTCAACAACATTGGCTTGGATTTTTTCATTTTTAATTTATCAAATAGGAAAGCTTATTATTTAATTCCCAAAAAGATAATTCTTTTCCATATTTGGAAATAATTTAATATTACCTTCCAAATATCAACCTCAAATACTGCATTTTACAACCCATGGCATAATTTTAGTTAAGTATATATTTTTATATATTTATTGACACGAAATCTATTTAATTTATTAATCATTTTTCTTATGAAATTCAAGTTAAAATCACTCAGAATACTAATAGCTGAAGATAACCTGATAAATCAAAAAATACTCAAAACTTATCTATCGAGGATGGAACATACTTCGATTATAGCTAACAATGGCAAAGAAGCAATTGACATTAATAAAAGTTATGAATTTGATTGTATATTAATGGACATTCAAATGCCTAAATTGAATGGTTTAGATGCTACAAAAAAAATTCGAAAACTTGAGAACGGTTCTGGCAAACATTTACCGATAATTGCAGTTACTTCGAAATCACGTTATAACGATTGTGAAGATTTTTATGAAGCTGGAATGGATGAATTTATACCAAAACCTGTAAATTTTGACTTATTAAAATCAGTACTTAATAATGTTGCTAATAATATTTATTAAATTTGCAACATAATTTTAAAAATATTTAAAATGATAAATAAAGAATTATTTGTAGAGAATTTTAGTTTTTTCGATAAGGAAGTTGTACTTGAAATAATGGATATCTTCATTAATGAATACCCTGAAAGAATAAAAACTTTGGAATTGAATATTAAAAATAAAGATTCGAAATCGATAAATTTTAATGCACATAGTTTAAAAGGTGTAATTGCAAATTTTGTTGATGAAGAAACCAGAGAACTTGCTAAGGAGTTAGAATTTAAAGGAAAAGATGCTAATTTTGATGGAATTGATGAATTATTTCAAAAAGTAAAATTAAATGGGGAAATATTGATTAACGACCTTAAAGAGCTTAGAGAAAAGTATATTTAATAATATTTATTAAAATAAATCTCAAAATCCTTATCAGGCATAAAATCATTTTTTCTCCAATAATAATGGTGATAATTACCAATTTTTGCTGAACTATCAGGTAAATAAGAAACAGAATCAATAATACGATTAACATCAACCAATAATTCATAATTTGCCTTTTCCAAAGGTTTTTTCCACAATTTTGTAGTATTTAAAATATATTCAGCTTTATTACCTAAGAGTTTTTGTTTGTAAAATATTTTATATTTCTCAATACCATAAGGTTTTATTTTGATAATAAAAGAAGCCCCTTTATAATTAAAATTTCTTAATACACTTAATTTAGTTTGTAAATTAATTACTGAAATTGTGTCAACATTACAATATTCAACACCAAAAGGAAAAGGATAAAACAGTACCTGCATAATCGTTTTTTCTCCTACATTGCAGAAATAATAATCTCCCTCAACAATAAAATAGTCATCAGAAATTTCAAATTTGATATCCTCCCTAAAAAACTCAATATCTTGTGCAAAAGATATTTCAAAAGAAGCAAAGAATAATAAAAAACAAAGAATCAGAAATTTCATCGAAGAATTATCATTTTGTTAGAAGCAATTTTTTTGTGGTCAACTTCCAGAGTATAAATGTATGTTCCATTATTTAATTGAGTTTCTGATAATACAAAACCAGTTTCAAATCTCATTTTATTTAATGAATTACCCAGTGGCAATATTTTAAGCAACTCACCTTGCTGATTGTAAATTTTAATAATTGCTTTAGAGTAAACCTGATTATAATTAACATCAGCTACAATTGTTGTTCTTTCTGAAAATGGATTGGGATAATTATACAAATTAATTTTTTTAAGAGATTTAAGCTCGCTCAAACCAACCCATGTTGAATCCATAATAAATTCAAAGTAGTTGTTCGAATCACATTCAACTGAAATAATTGTATCATCAATAAAATTTCCATCATCATCTCTAAAAATAATGTTATACTTTTTACTAAACATATTTACTGTATTGAAATGGCCATTTTCATCTGTCACTAAATATGGAACGGTAGAATAATAATTATCATTATAACAATAATCCAGCATAATATTTGGCAAAGGATTTAAATTCATGTCAAACACATAACCCTGAAATGATGCTCGTTTTTGCACATCATAAACATTTGAACCAATTGTTTGTGGTTTTTCTTTCACTAACCAATATGAATATTCAGGACCATAATATCCGGGAAGACAAAATTCCTGAAAAGCAAGTGATTCCTGACCAACTGGAGCAGTAATACATAAATTAGAGTTACCACTATAATCTCCAAAAGAAGTATTATAATAATTAATATCCTCCCAACCATTATAATATTGTTGAATCTTAACAACGTCTCCTGAAGAATCAATAAAAAAAGGTGACTGAAGATTATCCTCCGTAATCACCATGGCTTCTCCAATATTAACTAAAATTCCTGAATTAAATAATGCTGTATCATTTAATCCAACTAATCTAATATCATCCAGATTGTAAATGCCATGCATTTCATCAAAAACCATTTCAAGTTGCCACCCATCATCTAAAAAATATAACTCTGATATTATAGGTGGAGGTATTATCGGATTTGCCATCGAAAAAGAAATGCAAGAAACAATTAATAAAGTCAACAAGGATTTTTTATTAGGAATTACCATTCGAAAATATTTTTTTAAGGCTGCCATAATTATCTTATTTAAATAATTTCATAAAGATAATGAATTCAAGCAGTAAGTCCAAATATTTGAAAATAATTTCGGATCAAGAAATATTAATTATTTGTATTGGTTACCAGAATCAAGAATCATAATTTCCTCTTATTGCTTATCAATTCTATTCAGCCCTTCAATAGCCTTTTTATGATTTGTAACTAATTCAAGTGTTTTTTGAAAGTCATTTCTTGCATTAACAAAATCGTTTAGTAGTTCATAACAATATCCACGATTATAATATGCATCGGTATAGGCAGGAGAAATATCTATTGCATCAGAAAAATACATTATTGCTTTCTCAAATTCATTTAAATAAACCAGATAAATATATCCTGTGTTATAATATGCTAGTGTATTATTAGAATCAATTTTCAAAATACCGGTATATTTATCTAAAGCTTTTTGATATTCTTTATTTTTTTGATAATACATAGCAATACCGTATAAAGCTTCTATACTTTGTGGATTTACATTTAAAGCATTCTCATAATACCCAATTGTTCTAATGTCATTTTTATTAAGGAATAAAACACCTAACTGAAGATAGGCTTCATAATAATCTTGTTTTTGATTAGCAGCAATTTGAAAATTTTCTATTGCTCTTGATGTATCATATAGTTCCAGGTAAGTATATCCTTTAATATAATAAGCCATTGGATTATATTCATCTAGCTTTATTGCATTATTCAAAAGTTCAAAAGTTTTCTTATAATTTTTAACAATGAAATTCAACTCCGCCGATTTAAGAATAGCATTCATATTTTCTTTATCCAAAGATATTGCTTTATTAAGTGCATTATTACATTTTACGGCTTCACCCATTTTCAGGTAAATATCAGAAAGAGTGATAAAAAAATCTGAATTTGAGTTATCAATCTGAAGTGCAATATTTATATCGTGAAGTGCTTCGTTAATTTTATTTTCCTGAAGAAAAAGCAAAGCACGTTGATCAAATAAATTTGCATCAGTTGAATCATCACAAATCTTTTCGTTTAAAATTGCAAGTTCAGTTTTTGGGTTTTCACTATTTTCGTTTGTTTTATCTTTATCGCTTTTGTTCACACACGACCACTGAAATATGACTAAAACAAAAAATAATAAAAAGCTAAATTTAATTGAATTCATATTTATAATTGATTTATTTATTAATTGATTACCAAAAGTTTATAATACGTAAAATGCCTAAAATTTCAAATAACTTTAGGCACTTTTAACTTTAGAAACTTTAGTTTCTATTTTTCTTCACCTTTCATATTCTCAAAAACCTTTTTTTCAAGTTCTTCAGCAAGTTCAGGATTGTCTATCATAAGTTTTTTAACCGCATCTCTGCCTTGTCCAAGTTTTGTTTCGCCATAAGAAAACCACGAACCACTTTTATTAATCACGTTATACTCAACACCAAGATCAATTATTTCACCTAATTTTGAAATTCCTTTTCCATAGATAAGATCGAATTCAGCTTTTTGAAATGGTGGAGCAACTTTATTTTTCACAACTTTAACTCTCACACGATTGCCAACAACTTTATCTCCATCTTTAATTTGCCCTATTCTTCTGATATCCAATCTTACCGAAGAATAAAACTTAAGAGCATTTCCACCGGTAGTAGTTTCAGGGTTTCCGAACACTACACCAATTTTCTCACGCAACTGATTAATAAAAATACAACATGTACCAGTTTTACTAATTGTTGCAGTAAGTTTTCGAAGAGCTTGCGACATTAACCTAGCCTGAAGCCCCATTTTAGAATCACCCATTTCGCCTTCTAATTCACTTCTTGGAGTAAGTGCAGCAACTGAATCAATTACTACCACATCAAGTGCTCCGGAACGAATCAAATTTTCAGTAATCTCAAGAGCTTGTTCTCCACTATCGGGTTGCGAAACAAGAAGGTTTTCAATATCTAATCCTAGTTTTTCTGCGTAAAATCTGTCAAAAGCGTGTTCTGCATCAATAAATGCAGCAATACCACCGGTTTTTTGAGCTTCAGCAATAATATGTAACGCAAGAGTAGTTTTTCCTGAGGCTTCAGGACCATATATTTCAACAACTCTACCACTTGGAACACCTCCTACTCCAAGAGCAATATCACAACCTATTGATCCTGTTGATATAGATTTAATATTTTCAATAGGCTGATCTCCTAATTTCATTACGGCACCTTTTCCATAATTTTTTTCTATATTTCCCAGAGTTGCTTCTAGAGCTTTTAACTTTTCATTTTTTGCTTTATCGTCTGAACTTATTTTGTCTTTTGCCATAATATTTAGGTATTTATTTTTTGATATTATCTCTGTTTTTCATTTTTATGATAAAAAAGAAATAAACAGAACTTTTGGAATTTTATTTCAACTACAAATATATTATTTTTTAAGAAAGTTATAACAAACAAAACAACTACTTTTCAACAAAATTAGATTTTTTATTTTTCCTTGAAAAATATTTACAAAAAGTATTAATATTACATTCTAAACATTTTGGATTACGTGCTTTACAAACGTATCTTCCGTGTAATATTAGCCAATGATGAGCAATTGCAATTTTTTCTTCCGGTATGTTTTTAACAAGTTCTAATTCTGTCTGCAGTGGATTTTTAGAATTTGTTGTTAATCCTATTCTTTCCGAAACCCTAAAGACATGAGTATCAACTGCCATTGCAGGTTTATTAAAAACAACTGATAAAATTACATTTGCTGATTTCCTTCCAATGCCTGGAAGCTTTTGTAAATCATCAATATCTGAAGGCACTACTCCTTTAAATTCTGATATTAACTTTTTTGCCATGCCGATAAGGTGCTTTGCTTTATTATTTGGATAAGAGCATGATTTTATTATTTCGAAAACTTCGTCAACGGATGCTTCAGCAAGTGTATGCGGGTTTGGGAAATTTTGATAAAATGAAGGAGTGATGATATTTACCCTTTTATCGGTACATTGGGCTGATAAAATCACTGCAATAATAAGCTCATAAGGATTATTAAATAATAATTCAGTTTCGGCGTTTGGA
>CAYOKJ010000076.1:0-15062 GCA_964404485.1 uncultured Bacteroidales bacterium
AATGATATTATAATTCCATTCCCACAAACTGATGTACATTTGAAAAAAAATTAAAATATTTTAATCATTTCTGATTTTCACCAAATCAATATAAACCGGTAGATGATCGCTAAAACCCCCTTTATATTTATATCCGGAGTACGTTCTAAATGGTCTCACTCCCATATATTTTTCATCCTTTTCCAATAAAAAATCATCATTAAAGATAATTGCTCTGTTATTATCAACTTTCAAATCATTTGAATTATTCAACAAATTTTCTGATACAATTATTTGATCAAAATTATTCCATTTCTCCTTGTATTTTAATGAGCCTGATGAATTATCTTTACTTGTCTTTAGCATTAAATTTACCAGATTATTTTTCTTTTTGTCATTTATTTTTATAGATAATCTTAAATATTTACTAAGGCTTTCATCTTCCGGATCATCATTAAAATCGCCCATTATTATAATATTTGCTTTTGAGGAAGTCGATAAAATTGAATCAACTTTTTGGCGTAAAACAGTTGCAACAAAATTTCGTTTCGGTTTTGTTTCCATTAATCCACCGTACCTTGATGGCCAATGATTAATAAATAAATGCAAAGTATCTGTTTCAAAAATCAAAGCTTTTACATATAAAATATCTCTGGTTTTCAATTCTTCGTTAAAAGGAAATCTTATTCTTATTGGTGAAGAAAATAGTGGCGTAATTTTTTTCGAATCATAGAGCATTGCAACATCAATACCACGTTTATCAGGTGATTCATAATGAATAATATTATAATTGATTTTTTTTAGAGGAGTAGAATTAATCAATTTCTCTAACACAAAATAATTTTCAATTTCGCACAAACCAATTATTTCGGGTGCATCCCATTCTCCAACAGATATCAACGTTTTATAGATATTATTAATCTTTTTCCTGAATTTAAATTTATCCCAGGATCTAATTCCTCCGGAAATAAATTCATCATCATTTTTAATAGTATCATCATAAATATCAAATAAATTCTCAACATTATAAAAAACTAATCTAGCATCCTCATTTTGTACATTTGCAATATTACTATTATCATCACTCAAAAGTGAAGGTGACTCAATATTCCTATTAAAAGCTACTTGGAAAAATGAAAGCAGGAAAAAAGAAAGAATTATTTTTTTTAGTGTATTCATAAAGATAACTTAAATGAAATTATAACAAACTTATAAAATAATTTGACGCAAATTTCTTTTTACTTTTTTAAATTTGTTTTACTTTGCACAACAATATATATTTTACAGGGAAACTTAATATTAGTTAAGCAAACATATATATTTACAAAACACACATAAAGACATAAAAAAAGGATTTTTTTTTATTTTTTATAGATTGTCTATCATTTGTTTACGAATAAATGTTGAAAATTTATTAAAAATAATTCATAAAAAGCGGTCACCTTTTAGTTAAAAACGGAATTAATATATACAGAGTGGTTAAATTTTCAGTTGAAGAAATACTTTTAGGAATAAAAGATAATAACAATTTGGTTCTTAATTATATTTATGACAAATATTATTTGAATTTTGAATCATTCGTTTTAGGTAATAATGGAAGTAATAAAGATGCTGAAGACATATTTCAGGATGCTATTATTATAATCTTCCTAAAGGTAAAAGAAGAAAAATTAATAATAACATGCAATTTTAACACTTATCTTTTTTCAGTATGTAATAAACTATGGTTAAAATATTTAGAAAAAAATAAAAATCATATAAAAACAAATAGTTTTATAAATGAAACTAATGAATTTGATATTGAAGATGAATTGATTTTAAAAAATGAAAAATTCAAATTATATCAAAAACATTTCAAAAATCTATCAAAAACTTGTCAAAATGTTTTGCAATTAACCATAAAGAAAATGCCACTTAAAAAGATTGCAACAAAAACAGGATTTAAAAATGCAAAATCAGTAAAAAGAAGAAAATACAAATGTAAAAAACGTCTTATCAGAAATATAAAATCTGATCCGGCATATAGACAGATAAACGAATAAAATAAAAGAAAATGACATACTTTGAAATTATCGAACAAGACATCAATGGAGAACTTTCTGAAGAAGAATCTATATTGGTAAAAAACAGAATAAAAACCCAATCTCAATTCGCTGATGATTATAAATTACAACTTGAAATTGATGAAGCAATTAGCGAAAATGAAATTATGGATCTGCGTGAAAACATTCAAAATATTTTTAACCAGAAATCAACCGTTAAAAAAGGAATTATTAAAGAATTAATATCTTTTGATAGTTACTTAAAACCAGCTATTGCAGCAGCTATTACTGTAGTTTTGGTTGTTGCAAGTATTTTGTTATTCAATACTAGCACAAACTACACAAACGACCAATTATTTACAATGAATTTCGAAAGTATACCCACCATTTCTAATACTCGTTCAGTAAGTAATAATTCAAACCAATTAATGAACAATGCATTCCAATTGTACGAACAAAAGCAATTTAATGAAGCTATAGTAATTTTCAATAAATTCGAATCTAATAAACTCTCACAGTTTTTTCTTGGAATATCCTACATCGAAATTAATCAATATCAAAATGCTTCAATTGCATTTTCAGAAATCCTTAATGATAACAATAATTTATTTACTGAGGATAGCAGATGGTATTTAGGTCTATGTTATTTAAAATTAGATAATACACAAAAAGCCAAAGAATTATTTAATAAAGTTGTAAATAGTAATAGTATTTATAAATCAAAAGCTAAAAAAATATTAAAATCACTTTAACATCAATAAGAAATATCAACTTTCTTTCAAGTTTTTCTTTCTTCTTATGATCAAAAATATAATTATTACTGCAAATAAAATACCCGTTAAAAGAATAATTCGGTAAGAATTTATGGATTTATTCGAAATAGGTTTTACATCTCCTATACAAACATATTGTGACCAAAAATACGGATGAGATAAATATTGTTTAGCATTTTTAATATAATGTAGTTTTGCTTTTTGTAAAGCTTTATCTTTTGACAAACCGTCTTTAAGATTTTTGTAAAATTCCGTCATAATTCCTGCACCTGATCTGTCGTTTACTTCCCATAATGTCATTATAATACTCGGAACACCACAATACAAAAAACCACGAGCCAAGCTCATTATACCTTCTCCCTTTTGTAGTTTACCTGAACCGGTATTACAAGCACTTAAAACGACCATACGTGCTTTTAAATTCAAATTATATACTTCATAGGTATTAAGAAATATATCCCGCTTATTATCCTTATTTGGAGTAAAAACAAGTTTTGAATACATAGGAACAGTGTCATTTAAAATGGTATGCATTGCTAAATGCAAAATATCATAATCAGGGGCCATATTTAAAAATCTTTCTTCACTGGCATCTGAATCTTCACACTTTGTACTTGTATAAATCTTACTAATATTATTGATTTCTTCTTTTGCTTGCTTAAGCGGAATTATGTAATCCGATAGATTATGGTTCTTTATAAAGATATTGTTTTCAATATCTTTTCTGTTTGTATAAGAAGGTGCAAATGCAAGCAATTTTAAATTATCAATATCACTATCCAAATTATCCTTAAATAACAAGGTTGACGAATAAGAATAACTTATTGAATGTTTTTTTAATAAATAGGGCAATGAACGATAATCAATATCATTTATTTCAGGTATTTTGGTAATTAAGGTTTCAAATGGTAAATAACCAAGTCTTCCGTCAGGGATAATTATCAAATCTTTGTCTTTAATAACACTCTCAAATTGATCAAAAAGCATTCTATATAAACTATTGGAACATGATATAAAATCCACATAATCATCAATATTATGATTTCCCATATCAACAGAAAACATCTTATATAATTTCTCAATTTGTTGAAAAAATATACTGTCAATTGGTTTAGAAACTATTAAAACCGAATTGGAAGTAATAACTGAAGAATACATTTCATTATCGAAAACAGCATATTGTATCAGAGCTTTATTTTTACCAATTCGTTTTTTTATATCTGAAATATTAATTACGCTTGTATCATATTTTAAAGAAAAGTATTCAGGATTTTCGATTTCGAATCGGGCAATAAGACTATCATAAGTTTCATGTAAATATAACAATTTTGAATTCCACAAGTTAATTTTTCCTACATCGGGTTTTGGCAGGTTCTTCTGGTCAAAAATTTGCTTTTTATACGCACTTATTCTCTTCTTTAATATTTTTTCTAATCTTTGAGAATCCTCAGATATTCCTGCATATTTTATAGCATCCTCACTTCTAATTGAGGATAATAAAATTGCTGCTTTATTTTTCTCGATAAATTTAAAAGTAGTTTCAAGAAAAACGGGGTTTTTTGTAATTTCAAAAGCAAGATGCGAAGTTTTAATTGAATGATAAAATATATCCTGAATATTTTCAGTAAGAAGAAAATTACTTTCTTCAGAAAGATTACTTTTAATTTTATCAATCAAAGCTATTGAAAGATTGTATGTTTGCACACTTGCTATTAAATATTTAACATCCTTCTTACCATTACTATACATCAATTGTAAAGCATTTGCTTTTCGATATAAGGAATATAATAATTCATATTCCTGGATTGCATTATTCAGAGTAGGATTTGATAAATAATCATTATTTGAGAAATCATTTACATTTGATAATATTGAACGATGATAATAAATATTTGCCTTTTCGTAATCTCCTGCGTGACAATAATAATCTCCGAGCAAAGCAAGAACCCTTGCATTATTGACATTTTTATTATGATAAATATTAGAATAAATATTTAAAGCATTTAACAGTAATTTTTCCCCTTTCTCCCATTTACCTATTTTCATACAGAACTCGGCATAATCACGGTAATTATGTCCACTTTCAAAATGTTTGTCTCCAAGATAATGCTTTGCAGAATCTACTGCAAGAGAATAAAAATAATCAGCCATTTCATAATCACCTATTCTAATATTTGTTTTTGCAATATTACGATATGTAATTATTTTAGAATCAATACTTCTCTTTATTGACAGGGTTTTTTTGTAATAATTTAATGCCTTATAGAATTCCTTCATTTGAGTATAAACCGAACCAAGATTATTATATACTTTAGCAATACTCGAATAATCAGGATTATCCTGTACCTGATATATTGATAAAGCATTTTTATAATATTCCAATGCCTTTTCATAGTCAATAAGATCATTATAAATATTTCCTTTATTAAGATAAATGGTTCCAAGTGAAGAATAATTTTTTCCGAATTTTTTGATATATATATCCTCCGCTCTGTTATTCGCTTCAAGAGCACTTTCAAAATCTTCTAATAAATAATTTAACCTCGCTACGTTTAAAAATATTTCTGCTAAGCGATGATCTGTTTTTGGAAGTATTTTATTATTAATAAATAGTGATTTATTCAGATAAAATTTTGCACTATCAAAATCTCCTTTCCTTGCATGAATTATTCCAATATTCTGATAATACATAGCATTGTCAGAATCTTCATTGTTTTTTTTCAACAAACCTAGCCTTAATGCTTTACGATAATATTTTAAAGCAGAATCAGCACTAGTTAAATAGAAATTATTTCCAAGTGAATTATACGAAAGTGACAAAGCAGTATCATTTTTGCCATAATACTTAATCCTAAGTTTAATTGCTAATTTTAAATAATGTTTTGAATTTACAATATCCTTATTACCGTAATAAATAGCACCAAGTTTATGATATAAATCTATTACTGCTCCGTTGTTACTTTTAAGGTAATTTAAAACACTTTTTTCTGTTGAAAGTAAAAAATTAATTGCTTTTTCATTATTATTATTTATCCTGTAACATTCAGCAATTTGAATTTGAGTTTTCAAAAAATATTCCCATTTACCGGAAGTTCGGAATAACGCACCTGCTTTTTGATAATAATAAACAGCATTATCAAAATCAACATTTTTAAAATAATTATTGGCTCTTTGAAAACACTGTTCAGATGATAATGTATCTATATTTAATTCACCATCCAGATGTGAAGAATATAATGAGTTGATATTAAGCACAACAAACAAAAAACTTAAAAGCAATTTTACAAAAATAAGTTTACTACAATATTTTTTCATCTAAACAATTAAAACAATACTATTTCTGTTAACGTAATAAAAATAATAAAGTTTTGAAAAGCATAAGAAAAAAAATAAAAAATTATTTTTTTATATTTACCATAAGTCCGCAAATAAAATAATTAGCCGCGAATGCGCGAATAACTATAAAATTAGAAACTTATTATTCTTAACTCAAATAAGTAAAGTAAAATTCGCATAAATTAGCAATATTAGCGGCTAACAAAAAAAGGTCGCCCCTAAAAGACGACCCCATTGAACTACCACTACAAAAGGTTCAATTATAAAACAAGCATAATCTTTGACTGTGAAAATTCACAATTTCCTTTAATGCTCATTTTGTATATATATTTCCCTGGTTTTAGAAAATATTTATCTGAATTTAAATTAATTTTATATTCTCCTTTACTTTGAAACTTTTCAACTAATGTTGCAACTTCTTGTCCCATCAAATCATACAACTTAATTGTTACAATTGCTGCCTGAGGAAGTTTATAATCTATTGAAGTGTTGTTTACAAATGGATTTGGATAGTTATTACATAGCTCAGCTTTTTGATCATTTGCTTCGATATTTGGAATGCTTAAAGTAATATTTTTAATTCGCATGCCTTTTGAATCAATAATATGACTTTCGTTATTTAAAATTAAATTCAAATTATATGCATTTTTAAAATCACCTGCGGCTTTAACTTTAATTATAATTTCCGGATCTATAAAATAATCGAATGGATTTTTCAATGAACTTACACACGACATTCTCAGTTGTCCGTTAACAGCATCAAAATTAAGAATTCCCTGATCGGAAGTAACATCTATAATATTTAAAAATTGTTCTGGATAATCAAACACCAACCCCAAACTATTTATTGGAAAATGGGTATTAATTTTTACAGGAATTTCAAATTCCTCATTTGCTTGAATAGTTTTAACTTCTGAAAAAGTTATTGACAAATCAGGTTCAGGTTTATTCCCCGGTTGAAAAGAACCATCAACATCACCATTACTTACTCCACTTGAAGGCGGAGGATCTTCTTTTTGTTTATTTCCCACTACATAAGTAATGGTTTCAAAAGACCAGTCACCTGCAGGAAATGAATTTCCATGAGTAAAATAATAAACTACTATAGTAATATAGTCACTCCATGTTACTGTACTATCACCGTTAACATCAGCCGCCATTTCCTGAATAGGAGTAAAAGTAGTGAAACCTAAGAGATACCATCTAATATCATGAGCATCGGCAAGATCAATTCCTCCCGGATCAATCTCTGTCGTGCTTTCGATAGTATAAGTACCGTCTAAAACATTATTAAATTGGTACAAACCATTAATATCTGTAACACAACTATCAATAGCTACACCTGTAGTATCAATAAGTTTAACATTAACATCTTCAATTGGTTCAGTTGAATCACCATGATAATATACAAATCCGTTTAATGAGGATTGAGCCAATAAACTTGATGAAACAAAAAATACTGCGCAAAGCAATGTAAGTAATCTTTTCATTTTATTTAAGTTTTAATTAATAAGTATAAAGTTAATAGTTGGTATATATTAATCCCTAAAAAGGATAAAAGGTGACCGCTTTTTTTGAACTTTTTTTATTTTATTTTATTATTAAATAAATATTTCCACTTAATGTACTGTTTTTTAATTTTTTATAAAATAATATTTTTTGACTTTTTTTTGACTTTTTTTATCAATAAAAATTATTTTTTCAAAAATTTTCAATTATTAAAGTTAATAATTATATTTAGTTTTTTATCGATTATCAAAAATAAATCAAAGCCTACTTAGTATTTTTTTAAAAAATGAAAACAAATTTTGAAATAATTCCAATATTTTTCGGGAATAAACGACAAAAAATATCACTTATAATTTATTGCTAATCAGTTTATAATACGATGCAATTAAAAAAAAGTTCAAAAAAGTTCAAAAAAAGCGGTCACCTTTTGGGTAAAAACAGGATTAATATATAGAGTTAATAACCAAAAAATATTTAAATAATCAATATAAATAATAAAATACGACATGAGTGCAAGTGAAAAAGAAATAGAAAAGAAACTTAAACTTACTGAACAATTATTGATTAACAAATCATCAGAAGTGGAAAATTTAAAGCGAATGATATTGTCAAATATATCGCATGAGATTAGAACTCCACTTAATGCAATTATGGGTTTTTCAAAATTGCTAATTAATGATGAAGAAACAAACCTTATTGATAAAGACATATTTTTAAAAGGAATATACTCAAGCAGCGAAGAACTATTACAAACTATTACAAAAATGCTTGAAGCTGCACAGATTCAGGCTAAAGAAATAAATATTAATAATAATGAAATTATTCTTGAAGATTTACTTGAAGAAATAAAAATTCATTTTCAAAAGGAGAAAAAGAAAGAAAAAAAAATTAATGTAGAATTAAAAATTAAAAATGATCTGGATAAAAAAAAAGTTAAAATAAAAACAGATCCTGTAATACTTAAAAAAATTCTTACAAATTTAATAGATAATGCACTCAAATTCACCGAGAAAGGTTTTGTTGTAATTGGTTATACATTGAAAAACAATTCTGTTCAATTTCATGTGATAGATACGGGAATTGGAATTCCTAAAAATAAAAGCGAGAAAATATTTCATAACTTCGAGCAGATAGAAGATACTTATTGTAGAAAATATGGTGGCTTAGGAATAGGATTAAGTATTTCTAATCAACTAACAAAATTATTAGGAGGTAAAATAAGTCTTGAATCTAAACCAAATTATGGATCATTCTTCACAATTAATATTCCCATTGACAATAATCAATACCAAACTAACATATTTTCAAATGAGTTTTTAAAAAATACAAATTTCACATGGCCTGAAGAAACTTTTTATAAAATAAAAAACAAAAGCATTATAAATAAACATATATATTCAAATAAAAATAATAGAATTAATATTAATTAATGAATTGAATTTTTCGATTATTATATTTCATTTTATTAAAGTTAAGTTAATAAATGGTGGGTAGTAAAAGCGTTCTAATTAATTTTATGAACGCTTTTTCTTTGCAATTGATAATAATTGTGTTTTAATTTATGTTATAAGTAGAGAATAAACAGGATAGTATATTCCAATTACTCCATTGCTACTATAACCAGACTACTAAAAGGAATCCTCAAGAAGTGAAGCAAGTCCGTGCTGATGGATATTCCATTATTCCATCGCTCCCTCTTTTTATTTCTTAATTTTTCCATACATTTGCCCCAAATTTTAAACTAAACAATTTTGAAAAATAAACTTATCTTAATCGGTCTTTTATTTAATTTTTTAGCTTATACAACATCTGCCAAAACTGAATATAATATTCAAATAAAAATTAATGGTATTTCTGATTCAATTTGTTATTTGGCAGTTTATTATGGCGACAAAATGCACTTAGTTGATACTTCTGATGTTGATAATAAATTCAATATTATTTTCAAGGGAAAAGAAAAATTATCTGAAGGAATTTACATCCTTGCAGGAGAAAATAATAATAAACTTTTTGAATTTATTATACCCGAAAAACAAAAGTTTAAACTTAAAACCGACACCTCTCATATTATTGATAATATGGTAGTCTCAGGCTCATTGGAAAATAAATTATTTTTTGAATACCTAAAATACAACTCAATAAATTACAATAAAATAAAAATACTTAAGGAAAAAATAATAAAATTTCCTGACTCAACCAAAGTTTTAAAAAATCAAATTTTTACACTCAACAACAACATAAAAAAGTATAAACTTAGTTTTATTGAAAAACATTCTGATGCTTTCTTTTCAAAAGTTTTGTTAGCAATGGAAGACCCGATAATTCCTAAAAACATTTCTGATGATAAATTAAAATTCCTGTATTATAAAAGTCACTTCTGGGATAATATTGATTTAACTGATAATCGTTTTTTACTAACACCTGTATTAAACAACAAAATTAAAACATATTTTAAAAACCTGGTTTACAAACATCCCGACTCAATAATTATTGCTATCGACATTATTATTAAAAAAACAATTATCAATAGCGAAATATATGAATACTTAATTTGGGAATTTATCTCTACATATGAACAATCAAAAATTATGGGATTCGATAAAATATTTGTTCACATTGCAGAAAAATATTTCACAAATGGAAATGTAAAAGAAGAAAACAAAGAAATTTCTGAGATCATCTCAGAAAGAGCAAAAAAAATCAAACCACTTTTGATTGGAAAAACTGCACCAAATCTTATTTTGCTCGACACAAGCAATCAACTTATTTCGTTTCAATCGTTTAAAAACCAATTTAGTTTGATTATTTTCTGGGATTTTCATTGTGGATCTTGCAAAAAAGAAATCATGGAATTAAAAAAATTATATGATTTAAAAAAATTCGATCTTGAAATTTTTGCTGTTTGCACTGATACAAGTTTATCGCAATGGAAAAATTTCATTATCGAACATAAGCTCAACTGGATTAATGTAAATGGAACCAGAAGTATAACAAAAGATTATCATCAATTATACGATATTTACAGTACACCAGTAATATATCTTTTAGATGATAAAAAGAAGATTATTGCAAAAAAAATTACTGCAGGACAAATCGAAGATTTTCTAATCAATTATCTAAAAATTTGATCTAAAAAGAATTTATTTATTCTTCAATACTAATTTTCTACAAAACATTACGAACTTTTTATTAAAAAAATCGTATATATTTTAGTTTTTATTTAGATAATAGAGAATAATTACTATTTTTGGATTCATAAAAATATAACGCAAAATGATAATGACACATAATGCAATAAAACAATTAATTAATAAAAATATTTTTCTTTTATCTTTTACAATTCTTTTTTCAGGAAATATTTTGGCTCAATGTACTGATCTTCCAGTTCCGGATTTTCAACACACAGCACCAGCATGTTTTGGTGATACGGTATATTTTACTGATTACTCAAGCACGCCAAACGGTACAATTGATATTTGGGAATGGAAATTTGGTGATGGTAATTCAACAATAATAAATGCACCAAGCAATCCAAACACTTCTCATTATTATGGTCTTGAAGGTGTTTTTACAGTTACTTTAATTGTAACAGACTCCGATGGTTGTATTGATTCTATTGCAAAAGATATTTCTGTAGTACCAAATCCTGTAGCAAATTTTCAAAATACAGTTGCCTGTGAAGGAGAAGCGGTAGAATTTACAGATCTTTCTTCACAAAATAATGGAAGTGCATTTGTATTATGGTATTGGAATTTTGGAGATCCAGTTTCCGGAACAAATAACACTTCAAATGTTCAAAATCCCAACCATATTTTTACAACAGCAGGAACTACCTATGATGTTACTTTAGTTGTTATAAATTTAGATGGATGTAGCGATACTACAATAAAAGTAGTAAATGTTTATTCTGAGCCAACAGTTGATTTTACTGTTGATGCCGACACAAGTTGTTTAGGAAACATTGTTCATTTTTATGGTTCAGGAGCAAATGTTGCAAGTTGGTTTTGGGAATTTGGTGATGGAGGAACAGATATTATCCAAAATCCTGATTATGTTTATTATTCTTATGGAACTTTTAACGTTACCCTCACTATAATTGATTTTAATGGTTGCACTAATTTTGTGACCTATCCGGTATATATTAATCAACTGCCGACAGCCCTTTTTAATGTTTCCTCTCCAAGTTGCTCCGGTGATTCAATTTATTTAACTGATTATTCAAGCTCTCCGGGCGGTTATATTACATCATGGCATTGGTATTTTGGTGATGGTAACGAAACAACAATACTTTTTCCAGACAATCCTGATATTGCACATTTATACGCAAATTCTGGAACTTATTCTATTAGTTTAGTTGTTGAAGATTCACAAGGTTGCACAGATTCTATTCCAAATGATGTTGTAATTATTCCATCTCCAATGGCAAACTTTAGCTGGACTACTGCTTGTTATCAGCAAGAAGTTGAATTTACTGATGAATCCTTACCTAATGGCGGAGGAAATATTATTTCATGGTTTTGGAACTTTGGTGACGAACTTTCAGGAGTAAATAATACTTCAGCCCAACAAAATCCAACTCATATTTTTACTGATATAGGTGATTATATTGTTAGTCTAACAGCTTATAATGTTAACGGTTGTATTGATTCTACTTCATATACTGTTTACGTTAATCCACCACCTGTTATTGATTTTACAATGGACACTGATTCAACTTGTGTTGGAACAATAAATAATTTTTATGGTACAGGAACAGATATCATTATCTGGCATTGGGAATTTGGTGACGGAGATACTTCAAATATTCAAAATCCAATGCATATTTATAATTTGCCGGGAACATACGATGTTGAACTTTCTGTAACAAACAATCTTGGTTGTATAAACAATGTGATGCACACAGTTTGGGTAAACGACCAACCGGTTTCAAATTTCTCTTTTATAAACTGGTGTTTAAACGATTCAACATTTTTTACTGATGAATCATACAGTAATACTAGTATTGTAACCTCATGGACTTGGGATTTTGATGATCCTGCATCAGGAAATAATACATCTACATTACAAAATCCGGCACATTTGTTTACAGGAATTGGCAGTTTTGATGTTAAATTATTGATTACGGATCTTAACGGGTGTACAGACTCCATTGTAAAAAATGTACAAATTTTTGATCTTCCAAATCCTTTATATTCTTATCAAAAAGTTTGTGATCCTCACGGAACAATTAGCTTTTATGATGAATCAACACCGGGAGGAAATGGTAGTCCAATAGGCGAATGGTATTGGGAAATTGACAATACATATTATTCAACATCTCAAAATCCAACATACACTTATACCATTACAGACACTTGTTATCATGTTACACTTACCGTAACCGATTTTAATCAATGCTCAAGCAGTTTTGTTGATACGATTTGCATACTCGATCCTTTGGTTACAGATTTTACTGCAACTCAGGTTTGCCATACTCATGCAACTTTTTTTCAATCATCATATACTCCTTCCGAAGATTCAATAATTTCATATAAATGGGAATTTGGTGACGGATCAAATCCGATTTCATCTGCATTCGATACAATATCTCATACTTATGCTAATTCAGGAACATACCAGGTTGTTCTTACATTAACAAATTTGGATAATTGCACAGTCTCAACATATCACAATGTTATTGTTAATCCACTTCCAATTCCTAATTTTTCTTTTGATAATGCAATCTGTAATAATCCAACTCAATTTACAGATCTTTCATCTGGAAACGGAAGTGAAATGCTAACATGGAATTGGGACTTTGGTGATGTTTTTTCTGGAGCAAATAATTTCTCGTTACTTCAACATCCTTCGCATGTTTATCCACCAATTGACAGCACATATTATGTTCAATTGATAACAACAAATCTATTAGGATGTTCTGATTCTATCACAATACAAATTACAAAAGAACCTTGCGTTTCTGCTGCTTTTGAAGTTCTAACTGAACCATCATGTGCCAATCAGATTGTATGTTTCTCAGAAAACTCATCTGTTGCACAAGGAGCAGGAACTATTGTAAATTGGGAATGGGATTGGGGTGACGGAAACACAGATTCATATTTGATTTATCAGGCAAGTATTTGTCATAATTATAGTGGCTCGGGATACTTTGATGTTTCGATAACTGTAACTGCAAATGTTAATGGTAACTTATTTGCCGACACAAAAACACAGAACATATATATTATTCCATCACCTGAAGCACAATTTTCAACAGTTTCCGCTTGCACAAATACAACTGTATTTTTTACCGATGAATCTGAAAATTACGGAATACCTATTGTAGATTGGCATTGGGATTTTGGCAATCCTTTAATTATCAGCGACACTTCAATTATTCAGAATCCTAACTTCATGTATAACTACAAAGGAGATTACAATATCGAATTTGTTGTTGAAAACAATCTTGGATGTATTGATACTTTATTAAAAACTATAACTATTAATGATGGGCCGTCTGCTGCATTTGATTTCGATATTCCTTGCAAAGGTAATCCCACACTTTTCTTCGATTTTTCAGACACAGCTGATGTTCAGATTAATTCATGGTTTTGGGATTTTGGCGATTTAACAAGCGCAGAAGATACTTCAATCATTCAAAATCCGGAATTTATTTATATTACAGAAGGAAACTATGATGTAAAATTAGTTATAACTGATAATAACAATTGTAGTGACACTATAACTAATTCTGTTGAAGTTCATCCAATTCCAACAAGTAGTTTTGAGATTACTTCAAATTACGAAGGAATACAAGGGCAAATCTTTTTTAATAATACTTCCGTAGGAGATTCATTAAGTTATTGGGATTTCGGAAATGGTGAAACTTCTGAGGAAGATAGTCCTGTAATACTTTATAATGAAGATGATACCTTCTTAATTACTTTAACAAGCTGGAATCAATTCAACTGTCCCGATACAAGCACTATGAAATTCGAAATGTTCTTTAAAGGACTTTATATTCCTAATGCTTTTGCACCAAAAAGCCCAAATGCAGGTATTAAACTTTTTTCACCCAAAGGCTATAACTTAAGACAATATAAGATTGAAATTTATAGCAAATGGGGCAACCTTGTTTGGAGTTCGAGTAAACTTGATGATGAAGGAAGACCAGCCGAAAGTTGGGACGGAATCTATCATGAAACATTATTACCTCAAGGCTCATACGTTTGGAAAGCAACAGCTACTTTTAGAGATAATACAATATGGGAAGGCACTGATAATGGCGATGGAAACCTAAATACATTTGGTACTGTAACGTTGATACATTAAAAAATAATAAGAGTCAGCCCTGATTAATAAAACTTATTTATATTTTGAGCCTATTTTGAATTATTTGCAAAGTAGGCTCTTTTTTTTTACTATACTAATAATAATTTTAATC
>CAYOKJ010000077.1:0-14821 GCA_964404485.1 uncultured Bacteroidales bacterium
GCATTATCAACAGAAGAAATATTCTTAAAACTTAAAATCAGTTTATTTTTATATTCCCTCATATTACAACAAGCTGTATTATTTTGCACAAATTTTAATACAAATGAAAAAACGGGAGATTGATAATATGAGGATTCCTGATTGCTGATAAAATATCCTATAAATCGTTTGTTTTTCAAAATTAATTTTTCAAATCCAATTGTCTTGGCAAGCCAGCGAAGCCTAATAGTATTTATCAAATCTATTGTTTGAGAAGGCACAGGTCCGAATCGGTCATTTAATCGAATTTTAAATTCACTCAATTTTTCTTCCGACTCAATATTATCAAGCTCTTTATACAAACTCAGTCGCTCTGTAATACTACTGATATATTCATCAGGAATAAGAATTTCGAGATCAGTTTCAATTATACAATCTTTAACAAATTCTGTTTTTATTTCTTCAACACTATCATTAAAAACATCCTTAAACTCTGTTTCTTTAAGTTCGAGAATTGCTTCATCAAGAATTTTATGATAGGTTTCAAAACCTATTTCCGAAATGAATCCACTTTGTTCAGCTCCCAAAATATTTCCTGCTCCCCGAATATCAAGGTCACGCATTGCAATATTAAATCCACTACCAAGATCAGAATATTCCTCAATAGCCTTTAATCTTTTTCTTGCTTCGCCTGTTAATGTTGAAATAGGCGGAGCAATCAAATAACAAAATGCTTTTTTATTTGCTCTTCCCACCCTTCCTCTCAATTGGTGAAGGTCGCTCAAACCAAAATTCTGAGCTCCATTAATAAAAATTGTATTTACATTTGGAATGTCAAGTCCCGACTCAATAATTGTAGTTGCAAGCAACACATCATAATCACCATTAATAAAATCAATCATAATTTTTTCAAGTTTGCGTCCCTCCATTTGTCCGTGTGCAACAGCAACCTTCACTCCTGGAACAAACCTATTTATCATTTCCTGAACATCTAAAATATTTTTCACTCTGTTGTGCACAAAAAACACTTGCCCGCCCCGAGCAATCTCATACATTATACCCTCATGTATTATCTCTTCGCTAAACGGACATATTTCTGTATGAACAGGATGACGATTTGGAGGTGGAGTATTTATTATCGAAAGATCGCGGGCACCCATTAGCGAAAATTGCAAAGTCCTTGGTATCGGAGTGGCTGTGAGTGTTAAGGTATCAACATTAATTTTAAATTTCTTTAATTTTTCCTTTATTGAAACTCCAAATTTTTGCTCTTCGTCAATAATCAATAATCCCAAATCTTTAAACTCAACATCCTGACTTACTATCCGGTGAGTCCCAATAATAATATCAATTTTCCCTTCTTTAAGTTCACTAAGCGTTTGCTGTTGTTGTTTAGTACTTTTAAATCTGTTTATGTAATCTACTTTAACAGGAAATTCGTGCAAACGCGAAGAAAAAGTTTTATAATGCTGCAAAGCAAGAATTGTTGTTGGAACCAAAAGGGCAATCTGTTTGCTTTCCGAAGCAACTTTAAAAGCAGCCCTGATTGCAATTTCTGTTTTACCAAAACCAACATCACCACAAACCAACCTATCCATGGGATAAGATTTTTCAAGGTCAGCTTTTACATCAACTGTAGCTTTTAACTGGTCGGGAGTATCTTCGTAAATAAACGAAGATTCCAGTTCGTGTTGCATATATGTATCCGGCGAACATTGGTATCCTTTGGCAGATTTTCGTTCAGCATATAATTTTATCAGATCCTTAGCAATATCCTTAACCTTTTTCTTTGTTTTACTTTTTAACTTTTCCCAAGCATTAGAACCCAATTTATTGAGTTTTGGAACAGTTCCTTCCTTGCTCACAAATTTGGCAATGCGATGCAACGAATGAATACTGACATACAAAAGATCATTATTTTTATAAACCAAGCGTATTGCTTCCTGTTGCTTGCCATTATTTTCGATTTTTTCCAAACCACCAAATTGCCCAACTCCATGATCGATATGGGTTACATAATCTCCAGGTTTTAAACCATGGATTTCTTTCAGTGTAACCGATTCTTTTTTACTAAAACGGTCTTTTAAATAAAAACGATGGTAACGATCAAAAATCTGATGGTCGGTGTAACAAGTTAATTTTTCATCCCTATCGATAAAACCTTCGTGCAAAGATAAATACAGAGGGGAAAAATTAATTTCACGATTTAGTCCATTATTTTTTTGAATGTCTTCGAAAATGGATTTCAGTCTTTCAATTTGTTTTGGATTATCAGAGAAAATTATATTTAAATATTCTTCCTTGGTTTTCACCTGAAGATTTCTAATCAATAATTCAAATTTTTTATTGAAAGAAGGCTGAGGAAGTATATCAAATTTATAAGAGTAAACATTTGTAAAATAAAATTGTTTTCCAAATTCAACTGTTTTTATTTCAAATAATTTTTTTAAAAAAGTCTCACCGTTAATAAAAAGTTCGGAAGGTTTCATTTTTTCAACATCATTTTCAAGTTGTTTGAAACTATTTTGAGCTTTTTTAAATTCATCTTCAATTTTATCTATTGAAAAATTAACATCATCAATCCAGAAAATAGAGCTGGTTGGAAATAAATTCACAACAGATTCTCTTTCTTCCGAAATACCTCTGTCCTGAACATTTGGTACAACATTTATTTTTGAAAGCTTATTCAGCGAAAGTTGATCGCCAGGATCAAATGCTCTGATTGATTCCACTTCATCACCAAAAAATTCAATACGAAAAGGATAATCATTAGAAAAAGAAAAGACATCAACAATTCCTCCACGGAGCGAAAACTGACCGGGGTCAGCAACAAAATCCACCATATCAAATTTAAAATCCAGAAGTATGTCAATCACATTATCAATCGATAATTCTTCTCCGGTTTTAATTTGAAAAGTATTTTCCTTAAGATATTTTTTTGTTACAACTTTTTCGCAAAGTGCCTCCGGAAATGTAACAACAGCAGTTTTTCGATTGGCAGTTGTAATTCTGTTCAACACCTCTGTTCTAAGCAAAATATTTATTCCGTCAAGAGTTTCAATTTCGTAAGGTCGTTTATAAGAAGTTGGAAAAAACAATATTTTCTTTTTGGAATAATTCATTGATTTTTCTTCAAAAACACTCTCCAAATCATTATAAAAATAAGCTGCTGTTTCCTTGTCGGGAAGGATAAAAAGATGAATCCCAGTTGTTTTATCAAACACAGAAGAAGCAATTAAGGATCGAAACGAACCCACCAATCCTTTTAAATGGAATCTTTTAAGAGCAGAGTCATTGATTTCTGAAATCAGTTTCTGTACTTTTGGTCTTTGAGTAAAATTTTTTATTAATTGCTTAGAATTCAAATTTTTTGATTTAAATTGTACTTTATTAATAATATATTCATTGCAAAATTAATAACATTACTTGGTTTTTTAATATTTTCAATACCTGATTCACATTATTAACCGATTTTTACAATTAAAATTTCCCAGTAAGGTGTAAATTATAATAGAAAATGAACTAATTCGCAGCAAAGCTAAAGAGGTGTCAAACAGAAATTTCTTTCAGTTTTCTACAATAATGTTTGTTCCACAGACAAAAAAACAACTTATATATTATTATCTTTGTGATTTATAAATTTATCGGTTATCGGTTATCAGTTATTGGTTGTCAATGAAATTTCAACAAATTAATTTATTATGAAAAAATCTATTGCCATTTTATGTGGTGGTGGTCCTGCTCCAGGAATCAACACAGTTGTAAGTTCCGTTTCAAAAGTTTTTCTTAAAAGCAATTATAATGTAATCGGACTAAACGGAGGATATAAAAGTCTATTTGCTGAAAAACCTGATTTTATAAATATCGATTTCAATTATGCAGATATAATATTAAAGCAAGGTGGTTCAGCATTGCAAATGAGCAGATACAAACCAACTGATGATGAATTCAATACTAAATTTTTTACAGAAAACAATGTGAAACTTCTCGTAACTATTGGTGGTGACGACACTGCATCCACAGCAAACAGAATTTCACAATATCTTGAAAAAAACAATGTAAAAATTCAAAATATTCATGTTCCAAAAACTATCGATAACGACTTACCGCTTGAAGAAGGGCAACCTACTTTTGGATACCATTCTGCTAAAGAAGCTGGTGTAAATATTGCATCAACAGTTTATGAAGATGCACGTACAAGTGGCAACTGGTTTGTTGTTTCTGCTATGGGCAGAGAAGCAGGGCACTTGGCATTTGGTATTGGAGGAGCATGTCATTATCCAATGATAATTATTCCGGAAATGTTTAACAAAACAAGTATTACTTTCGAAAAAATTACAAATCTTATAATTTCATCAATCCTAAAAAGAAAAATATTGGGAATTGGTTACGGGGTTGCAATTATTAGCGAAGGTGTTTTTCATTTTATGACTGATGAAGAAATTAAGTCAACGGATATTAATTTCACTTATGACGACCACGGGCATCCTGAGCTGGGCAATGTTAGCAAAGCACATATTTTTAATTTACTGTTACAAAGAAAACTTAAAAAATTAAATATTAATGTTAAAAGCCGTCCGGTTGAGCTTGGTTATGAAATCCGCTGTGTGAAACCTATTGCTTTTGATTTAATGTATTGCGCACTCTTGGGAATGGGTGTTAAGCGGCTATTCGAAAAAGGATATACAGGATGTATGGTTACAGCAGATCAAAAAGGTGATATTGCTCCTTTATATTTGAAAGATGTTACTGACAAACATGGAAAAATTAAACCACGTCTTGTAAATATTAATTCACAAAAAGCTGCAATTGTTTTTGAAGACGGACTTCAATATTTAGACAAAGCAGATTACGAAGTAGCCAAACAATATGTTGATGGTCCTGAAAAATATGATTTCAGAAAAATACTTCATTGGTAAAACTTAAAAAACAAAAGGTATCAGCAATTTACTTTTAGAGATATAGTTTTTATAGCTTTCTCCAAATTTTCTAATGTCTTTCTTTTCTTCCGTTTTTGCAGTTAATATCACAAAAACAATAACAAACAGAATTAATATTCCTGTAATAACAGTTATATGTTTTAAGAATGCACCCAATCCCAGAAAAAGAAGAGACGAATATAATGGATGCCGAATATATTTGTAAATTCCACCGGTAATAATCTCAGTTGTATCATCCAGCTCACCTTTAGGTTTGCCTTTTTTTCTGACAAGATAAAATCCATTAACAACAAATATAATTGATATTATAAGAATTATCCAGGAAAAAATCTGAAGCAGCGAAAATGGATTAATAATCCAAAAATCTAAATTTAATATTACTAATACTAGAACAGTTTCAAAAACAAAAAACCTATAAAAACCGTGAGTTTGCGGATTAAAAAGAAATTTCCATGAAACAGCAAAAATTGCCAGATTCAACACTACGAAAAGAATAATCTGTAACATAGGCTTATTTTAATTCATGTCAAATGCAAGTTTTATTTTATCAATAAGCACCTTTGCAAGTTTATATTTCGACTCAACAGTCCAGCCGGCAATATGAGGAGATAAAATAACTTTCTCGGAATTTATAAGAAAATTAAAATCTTCCGGTAAATTATCATTTTTAAGATTTTCAAAAGACAAATTTTCGTATTCAAGCACATCCAGTGCAGCTCCAATAACTTTGCCTGTTTTAATATTTTTTACCAAATCACTTGTTTTTAAAACCTTTCCACGTGAAGTGTTTATAAAGAAGATGTTTTTTTTGAAATTATTAATAAATCTATCATCAACCATATAATTAGTTTCAGTGGTCAGCGGAACGTGCATGCTCACAATTTCCGATTTTTCAAAAACTTCGTCAAGTGTACATTCTTTAACAAATTCCTCAGAGTAATTAAATTTATATTTGTCAAAAGCAATTACATCTGCACCAAAACCCTTAAGTTTTTTAGCTACTGCACTTCCCATATTTCCGTAACCAATTATTCCAATTGTCTTTCCTTTAATTTCGGTTCCCCGATTGCCTTCTCTATTCCAAATACCTTGTCTTACTTCCAGATCCGCAATTTTCAAATTATTAAACATCGAAAGCAGCATTCCAATTACATGTTCACCAACTGCATCGCGATTTCCCTCAGGTGAATTAAAACATTTTACGCCTATTTTTTCAACAAATTTAATATCAATATTTTCCATGCCGGCTCCTACCCTGCCAATAAATTTTAATTCTTTTGCTTTTTCTAGGATGTATTTGTCAATCATAATTTTGCTTCTGATTATCAAGCCAAAATACTCATGAACTATTAAACCTAATTCCTTTTGTGTATTCCCTGAAAATTGCTCGCACTGAAATCCCATTTCACTAAATTCCTTTTCTATCAATGGATGCACGGTATCAACTAATAATATTTTTTTGTTTTTTATTTTCATTTTAAATGATATAATTAATATTTTAGATTTAGGAATTCGGATTTAATATTTTTATTTTAACCTAAATTTTTATCAATATAATTGACTTTATTAAAAAACTCAACTATTCAGCAATTATCAATGTTTCAACAAGTGTTTTCATTTTCACAATTGCGTCCTCCAGCATTTTATTATCAGAAGGAAAAATAATTCTCTTCTTTTTTGCCATCTCAATAACCTCAGGCGAACATGCAAGTTCATCACCTTTTAATCTTGCGTATCTATAATTAAAATTTGTTTTTACTGAAATCGGTTTTGAATAAACTTGTTTTGAGTTTTTGTTATCATAATACTCTATAACACCATAAATTATAACAGATTTGTTCTGGTCAATTTCAATAACTTTACATCTGTATTTCGTAGCTTTTTCTTCTGTTCCTTTGCTTACATAATGTGATTTCTCGGAATCAGTTCCCGGAGAAATAACAATTTTATTGACATTTACAACAATCGAAAAATCATAATCTTTCTCAGGTATCACATTATTATCAAAATCAAAAAAACTATTTTGGGAAATCTCAATTGACCTAATATATTCTTTTTGATAATTAGGCAATGTTTTCTTTGATTTATTATAAAAACGGTATAAAACATTTTTGCTTCCATAAATTAATGATCTGCGTAAAAGCTTATCAACATCACGAAAATCCTTATATAACTTTGTGATTTTAAGTAAATTTTCGCTCGCCGATTTTGAACATGAATCATTGCCATTTTCTAATAATTGTTTTGATTTTGCATACAAATAATTTGTAGATTTCATTTTTGCAATCTCCAAATCCTGTGAATAATCTTGCTTTTTGAAATTAATTTCCTTTTGAATATTTTTTGGTAATTTTTCAATAAGTTCTTGTCTGCGGTTTAGATAGAAATACCGCATAAATACTTCATACCAAATATCTGCTTGCCTTGTAATTTTTAACTCACTAATTTTTTTCAAATCAGTTTTATCTGCATAATCAAGTTTAATTGAAAGAATTTGTATATTTTTTTGATTATCAGGATTAATCAATAATTTATTAACCAGCTTGTTAATTGTAACATTGTAATCTTCTTCAGTTGTTGTTTTCTTTTGTAAGCTGCATGAGATTACCAAAAACGGGATCACTAAAATTAGTACGAGTTTTTTCATTTTATTTATTATTATACTATTCAAAATATTGATTTTACCACTAATTTAATAGAACATTGATAAATGCGAAAATGATTAAATATAATCTATTTGATAGAAGCACATAATATTTATTTTCCATTAAAATAACAGTAGAAGCAAAATATTTCATCAGTGAATCTGTGCATTTTTATTTTTTACGAACTCCCGATTATAAAAAATCAATTTTTTCTCCTTCAAAAGTATAATTTCTTTTAAGATTTTAGAAATATTATGTTAAACATTTAATGTCAAAGTGTACATTTGCATAATAATATTCTATATTAAGAAAGTAATTAGTAATTAATTTTTTATTTTTTTAAAAAAGTATGTGGACTTATTTAATTAGAATTATACTACGTAATAGATTTTTAAATTTAATAATAATTGGTTTATTAACAGCATTTTTTGCATATTATGCTTTAGACATTAAGTTATCTTATGAGATGATGAAGATGCTTCCGGATAATAACCAAACGAGCGCTGAATATAAACAATTTAAGGAAACATTTGGTCAGGATGGTAGCATTTTCTTTATTGCAATTCGCGATAAAGAAATGTTTGAATTAGAAAAGTTTAATGCATTTTATGATTTAGGAAAAAAAATCGATAGCATTGATGGCGTAGAAGGAATTTTATCGGTTGCAAACACATATAATCTTACAAAAAACGACAATCTTAAAAAATTCGATTTCGATAAAATAATAAAAGCTAAGCCCAAAACTCAAAATGAACTTGACAGCCTTAAAAACGTAATTTTCTCCTTACCATTTTACCAAAATCTGCTTTACAATAAATCTACAGATGTTTATTTAATGGCTATTACTTTAGATAAACTACGCTTAAATACCAAAAGTCGAGAAGAACTCGTACATAATTTAAAAAATACTGTTGAAGAATTTTCAATAAAAAACAAAGTTGAAGTTCATTACTCAGGCTTGCCTTATATCAGGACCATAACTTCGGAAAAGGTCAGACACGAATTAATATTTTTTATTATAGGAGCAATTTTAGTTTCTGCAATAATATTATTAATCTTTTTCAGGTCAATAAAAACAGTATTTTTTACGATAGTAATTATTATTATAAATGTTGTCTGGGTATTTGGATTAACCTCTTTGCTTGATTACAAAATTACTATTTTAACAGGAATATTGCCGCCACTTTTAATTATTATTGTAGTTGAAAATTGTATTTTCTTACTGAATAAATATCATGAAGAATATAAAAATCATGGCAATAAAATAAAATCACTCTCACGCATGGTGAGAAGAATTGGCAACGCAAACTTGCTTACTAATGCAACAACTGCGGCAGGTTTTGCAGCATTTACTATTACCGGAAACAAAATGTTAGTTGAGTTTGGAGTAATTGCTTCTATATGTATTTTGAGTGCCTATTTTTTAACATTGTTTCTTATACCAATATTTTTCTCATACCTGGGTAATCCAAAAGAGAAACACCTAAACAAAATAGAAAAAGGTTTCGCCAAAAAAATTATCATCAAAGTAATTTATATTGTCGGAAACTATAGAAATATTATTTATGTAATAACAGTTATTTGTGTAATACTAGCAATTATTGGAATTACAAAACTGAAAACTACAGGTAATGTTGTTGACGATATTCCTGCTAACGACCCTTTATATATAGATTTGATGTTTCTTGAAAAAAACTTTAAAGGTGTGATGCCTTTCGAAATTTCAATTGACACTAAAAAGAAAAACGGTGTACTTAAACTTTCAACAATAAATCGCATTGAGCAATTACAAAAAGTTCTCGCTGAATATCCAGAATTTTCGGAACCACTTTCGGTTGCAGAAGTTGTAAAATATGCCAAACAAGCTTTTTATAATGGCGATCCTGAAATGTACAGCATTCCTAACAATCAGGAGAAAAACTTTATTTTATCATATTTACCAAATCTTGAAAACAATAATAAATCTATATTAAATTCATTTGTCGATACTAATATGCAAACTACAAGAATTAGTATTCAAATGGCAAATATTGGAACCAACGAAATTGAAAGAATAAAAAATGAATTAAAGCCAAAAATTAACAAAATTTTTCCTCCATCAAAATTTGATGTAATAATTACCGGAACAAGTGTAGTGTTTTTAGAAGGAACTAATTATTTAGTTAAAAACCTGATGACTAGTTTATTGTTGGCATTATTCATTATTTCGTTGTTTATGATATTACTTTTCACCTCAGGTCGAATGATTTTGATATCACTAATTCCAAATTTAATACCACAATTGATGACTGCCGGTATGATGGGATTTTTCGGGATACCAATAAAACCTTCTACGATATTAATTTTTAGTATTGCACTGGGAATTTCTGTTGACAACGCAATTCACTTTCTGTCGCGTTACCGACTACACTTGAAGCTCAACAAATGGAATATTAAAAAATCTGTTTACGATGCATTGGGAGAAACCGGATATAGCATGATTTATTCATCCATTGTATTATTTTTCGGATTTATTATTTTCACATTCTCCTCGTTTGGCGGAACCGTAGCATTAGGTTATTTAATTGCCTTTACTTTAGTAATTGCTTTACTTTCAAATCTTTTCATTCTTCCATCGCTTCTTTTATCATTAGATAAATGGAGTACTACAAAAAATTTCAAAGAACCATTTCTCGAAATTTTTGATGAAGAAGAAGATATTGAAATTAATAGTCTTGAAGTAGATACAAGAGGATCAGCTTAATAAATTTTTGGTAATAGATTATTGACAAAAAGATTAAATGACTAAATGATTTTTCATATACTTGTATAAAATTTAATACTAAACACCCATCAATTAATTAAAAACAAACACATGAAAGGAATAATATTAGCCGGTGGAGCAGGGACTCGTTTACACCCTTTAACTTTAGCAGTCAGCAAACAATTAATGCCTATTTATGATAAGCCTATGATTTATTATCCTTTATCAATTTTAATGATGGTAGGTATTTCAGAAGTTCTTATTATTTCCACTCCTGAAGATACTCCAAAGTTCGAAAGACTTTTGGGCGACGGAACAAATCTCGGATGTAAATTTATTTATGCTGTTCAGGAAATTCCAAACGGACTTGCTCAAGCATTTGTAATTGGTGAAGAATTTATTGGAAATGATAAAGTTGCATTAATCCTTGGTGATAATATTTTTTACGGAACAGGTTTACAAGGTGTTCTAATGGAAAATAACGATCCTCAGGGTGGTGTTGTTTTCGCTTATCATGTTAATGATCCCGAAAGATATGGGGTTGTTGAATTTGACAAAAATAAAAATGCAATTTCAATTGAAGAAAAACCAAAACAACCAAAATCAAATTTTGCAGTTCCTGGTTTATATTTTTATGATAATTCTGTTGTTGAAGTAGCAAAAAATATTAAACCAAGTGCCAGAGGTGAATATGAAATTACTGATGTAAACAAATATTATTTAGAAAAAGGAAAACTCAGTGTTGGAATGTTGGGGCGCGGAACAGCATGGTTAGACACAGGTACTTTTGAGTCACTTCTCGAAGCCTCACAGTTTGTTGAAGTTATTGAAAAAAGACAAGGATTAAAAATTGGTTGTATTGAAGAAATTGCATATCGTAAAGGTTTTATTAGCAAAGCTCAATTAAACGAGCTTGCCAAACCATTACTAAAAAGCGGTTATGGTGAGTATTTATTAAATATTATAAAATGATTTGCTATAAAAGCTTCAACCTTTAACTTTTACTAAGAAATACAAATATGCATACATTTGATTTTTTGTTAAATAAATTTCAAGTCAGTTTATCAAAAGAAAATCTTGATTTTTCTCCTGATGAAATTTACAAACCCATTTCATACACTCTTTCAATTGGAGGAAAAAGATTACGTCCGGTATTAGCTTTAATGGCTTGCGACCTTTTTGGTGGTAATATCGAAGATGTAATTTATCCTGCAATTGGTATAGAAGTATTTCACAATTTTACACTACTTCACGATGATATAATGGATAAAGCTCCTATTCGTCGTGGAAAACCATCAGTATATAAAAAGTGGAATACAAATATTGCAATACTTTCCGGAGATACAATGTTCGCATTAGCTTATAAATTTATTTGCAAAGCACAAATAAGTGACCTTCGCAATATTCTGGATATTTTTAATAATACAGCTATCGAAGTTTGCGAAGGACAACAATTTGATCTCAACTACGAAACTCAAAAAAATGTTTCAATTAATGACTACATTAAAATGATTCATCTAAAAACAGCAGTTCTTATTGGAGCTAGTCTAAAAACCGGAGCCAGTATTGCAGGTGCGCCGGAAGAAGAATTAGAGAAAATTTATAATTTCGGGACCAACCTTGGAATTGCTTTTCAACTAAGAGATGATATTCTTGATGTCTTTGGTAATGAAACAGAATTTGGTAAAAAAACCGGTGGTGATATTATTACAAACAAAAAAACTTTTCTTTATTTAAAGGCCTTTGAGCTCGCTCAAGGAGATGATTTAATCTCATTAACAAATTGCTTTAATGATAAGAATATTGATGATTCAACAAAAGTAAAATCGGTAATTGATATTTATAATTCATTAAACGTTAAAGATCTGGCTGAAAAAGAAATAAGTAATTATTCGCAAAAAGCTTTTTATCATCTTGATAGTATTATTATTGAGAATGATAAAAAACAATTTTTAAGGGATATTGCCAAGAAGTTAATGGTAAGAAAATATTGATTGTATTGTTACTATCACGAATTTAGTGGAATATTGATAAATGCGAAAATGATTTAATGCTTAAATGCGAAAATAAAAAAAACTGCTCTGATACAAAAATCAAATATTGTCTATTACCAACCCTTTATTACTAAGATTAAATTGTTATGGAATATTTAAGCATTTAAGCATTTTATCATTATAAATAAGCTGGTTGATAGAATCACTTAATAATTATTTACCATTAAAATAACAGCAGAACCATTGTATTAATTGATTGTAATTTTACTTGTCTTTTATTTCAAAACTTTCAAGTTCAATTTGAAATTCTTCCCATTTACTCATTTCAGAAGTTAAACGAGTTTTTAAATTATCATAATCTTTATAAATTTCACCGGAAGAAATTCGTTCGTTATTTTCTCTGGGATTAGATAGAATTAAATTCACTTCAACAATCTCATTTTCAAGTTTTTCAATTGCTAATTCTGAATCAGCAATCTGTTTTTTAACTTTCCTGATCTTTTTATCGAGTTTTTTACTTCGCTCCCACTTAATTTTACTTTCGGTTTTAGTTTCTTTCTTTGCGGATATTTTTTTTTCTTTTGCAAAAACTTCAAGTTCTTTTAAAGACTCCATGTTTCTTGAATTTAGGTAATCATAAATATCTCCGGGATACTCTTTTATACTCTTGTTCCTAAATTCATAAACTTTATTTGTAAGTCCTTGTAAAAAATCCCTGTCGTGAGACACAATTATCAAGGTACCATCAAATTGCAAAAGCGAATTTTTTAAAACATCTTTCGATTGCATATCAAGATGGTTAGTGGGCTCATCCAGAATTAACAAATTAACAGGAATAAGAAGTAATTTTGCAAGTGATAATCTTGATTTTTCACCACCGGATAAAACTTTTACTTTTTTCTCTATATCTTCTTCACTAAAAAGAAAACTACCAAGCAATCCTCTTATTTTTGCCCTAATATCTCCAACAGCAACATCATCAATTGTCTCAAAAACAGTTTTTTCAGGATCTAACATTTCCCATTGATTCTGGGCATAATATCCAATCTTTACATTTTGACCAATATTAAGCTCGCCATCAAAATCCAAATCACCAACAATAATCTTCGCCATTGTAGATTTACCTTCACCATTTCTTCCTATAAAAGCAATCTTCTCACCTTTAACAGCTAAAAAATTTATATCATTTATTATATTTTTAGAGCCATAATTTTTACTTAATTCCTTTGTATTCACAACAATTTTTCCGGAGTGTGGTGCATGAGGAAACCTAAAATGTATTGAAGAATGATCGAAATCTTCAACTTCAATTTCATCCATTTTTTCTAACATTTTCACTCTTGACTGAACCTGTTTTGCTTTTGTATCTTTATATCTGAATCTTTCAACAAATCGCTCTATCTGCCGAATTTCTTTTTGTTGATTGTTATACTCAGATTTTTGTTGCTCAAGTCTTTGTTGTCTTCTAATTACATATTCGGAATAATTACCTTTATAATCAAATATTTTCCCAATAGAAATTTCGATTGTCCTTGAAGTTATATTATCTAAAAAAGCCCTGTCATGAGAAACAAGAACTATTGCACCACTGTATTTTATCAAGAACTCTTCCAGCCATTGTATTGAAATAATATCAAGATGATTTGTAGGTTCATCCAGCAAAAGAAGCTTAGGCTTTCTAAGAAGAATTTTTGCAAGCTCCACTCTCATCTGCCAACCGTTACTAAATTGTTGTAAAGGTCGGTTAAAGTCTTCTTTTTCAAATCCAAGCCCACCTAATATCCTTTCTGTTTCGGCCTGTATTGTTAAACCACCAATTATCCTGAATTTTTCACTTGCTTCGCTGTGATTATTAACAATCTTCAAATATTCCTCAGTTTCAAAATCAATACGATTTGTCAACTCTTCTGAGAGGTTCTCAATTTTCTTTTTAAGTTCAAGAATTTCAGAAAATGCAGTAATAGCTTCATTATATACTGTTTTAATACTGCTTATTTTCATTTCTTGTTGAAGATATCCAATTGTTTGTCCCGAAGGAAACACTATCTCACCACTTTCCGGTTTTTGAATTCTTGCAATAATATTTAAAATAGTAGTTTTTCCTGTTCCGTTTTTACCAACCAAACCAATTCTGTCCTTTTCTTTAATATTGAAAGAAATATTCCTGAAAAGAAACTCACCTGTAAAATGTATTGAAAGATTATTTATTGATATCATTTGGTTTGCAAAAATATTATTATTATTGGATATATGTTGTTTGTAATGGGTTTTATTAAATGTCAACTCATTATAGAAATTAAACATTAAATATTCAACATTCAACATACAATATTCAATGACTGAAAGGAATCCGTATGGACTTTCATTATTTCTATATTTTCGACTTCGCAGTTTCAATACTTTTATTAATTATAGCTATTAACTCTTATTGTAAAGTCAATAAATCTATCTTCTTAATCAGATTTTTTCATTTTCTACTTGTTTACTTGTTTATTGATTATTGAGTGTTGTTTATTGAGT
>CAYOKJ010000078.1:0-14680 GCA_964404485.1 uncultured Bacteroidales bacterium
AAATTTATTCTTTATAATCCAAATCTTTCAAAAACTGTTCCAGAGCAAACTCATTTGCTACTTTAACTTCTCTTGCTTTACTTCCTTCAAATTGACCAACTATACCGGCAGCTTCAAGCTGGTCGATAATTCTTCCGGCACGATTATATCCAAGTTTAAGCTTTCGCTGAAGTAAGGAAGTAGAACCTTGCTGATTCAACACAATTATTCTTGCAGCATCTTCAAAAAGCTCATCTCTTTCATTGGCATCGTATTCCGAATTAGGAGATTGATTTTCTAAATCTTCAAACTCGGGAAGCGCAAATGCTTCAGGAAATGCTCTTTGTTCACCAATGAAACTTGTAATATTATCAATTTCCTTTGTATCAATAAATGCACATTGCAGTCTTGTAACATCACTTCCGGTAGCCAGAAGCATATCTCCTTTTCCAATTAACTGATCGGCACCACCTGTATCTAATATTGTTCGTGAATCGATTTTAGAAATTACTCTGAAAGCAATTCTTGCCGGGAAATTTGCTTTTATTGTACCTGTAATAATGTTTACTGATGGTCGTTGAGTTGCAATTATCAGGTGAATACCAATTGCTCGTGCTAACTGTGCCAATCTTGTAAGCGGGTTTTCAATCTCTTTTCCTGCAGTCATTATTAAATCAGCAAATTCATCAACAACTAAAATTATATACGGCAAATATCTATGACCATTATTTGGATTTAATTTTCTTGCTACAAACTTTATATTATATTCCTTAATATTTCTTACCTGAGCATTTTTAAGTAATTCATATCGATTATCCATTTCGATATTTAACGAATTTAAAGTGCAAACAACTTTTCTTGTATCTGTAATAATTGCTTCTTCCGAATTAGGAAGTTTTGCCAGAAAATGTCTTTCAATTTTCGAAAATAAAGTAAGCTCAACTTTCTTTGGATCAATCATCACAAACTTAATTTGTGAAGGATGTTTTTTATAAAGAAGCGAAGTAATAATTGCATTCAATCCAACTGATTTTCCTTGTCCTGTAGCACCAGCCATAAGAATATGTGGCATTTTTGTTAAATCAATAACAAAGCTTTCGTTTGCAATAGTTTTTCCAAGTCCGAGTGGCAATTCCATTGTGGTTTCCCGAAATCGTTTTGATGATAATATTGATTTTATGGAAACAATTTCCGGATTTTTATTTGGCACTTCAATACCAATTGTTCCCTTGCCGGGAATTGGTGCTATTATTCTAATGCCCATTGCGGCAAGGCTCATCGCAATATCATCTTCAAGATTCTTGATTTTTGAAATACGAATACCCGGTGCAGGAACTATTTCATAAAGTGTAACTGCAGGTCCAATTGTAGCTTTTATTCGTTCAATTTTAATTGAATAATTATTTAATGTATCTACAATCTTGTTTTTGTTTTCTTCAAGCTCATCTTGTTGAACTTTAATCGAGCCGCTATCATAACTATTTAGAAGATCTAATGTTGGGAATTTATAATGCGGCAAATCCAGAGTAGGATCAAATTGTGTATCTATTGTCTGATGACCGGAATTTGAATTCGATTCACCATTACTTGATTTTGCTTTTTCAACAGTAAACTCTATCTCATTTTCTTCGTTTGTAACAGTATTATTTTTACTAACCACATCAGAATTATCATCATTAATTTCTTCTTTTAACTCCAAATCAATGCTTTTATCTTCTGTTATTGCATACTCTTGTGTATTATATTTATCCTCAGGTGGAATATTATTTTCGGAAAAATTATTTTCATCAGTCTCAACATTTTTACTTTTCGATTTAAAAATCAAAAAAGAGAAAGAGATATTAAAAACAATAATTAGAAATGTTATCAATAAAAATAACAGTAAAATACCACTTCCAATTGTTCCAATAACACTTTCCATCCATAGAGATGTTTGTAATCCAAACACGCCTCCAAGAACAGGAATATCAATATTTTGCAAAACAAACCCTAAACTAACCGAAAGCCAGATAATGAAAAACAGCGAATATCTGAATGTTTTTCCAAGAGGTAGTATTGAAAAACCCGTAGCAATTCTTATTCCGGAAACTAAAAATATTAAAGTAAACAAAAATGAAGAAATCCCGAATGCTTTGTAAATAAAAAGATCGGATAAATACGCCCCTATAAACCCTGCCCAATTACTTATTTCGATACGACCATTAAAATCAGAAAGATCAATACTGGAGATTTTATCATAATCGGTCCACCACGAAAAAAAATATGAAATAAAAGCAAATAACAAATAAATAGAAAATAAAATAAAAAAAGAACCGCTTATCTTTTTGAATTTTTCATTATTTAGAAATCCAAATGAATTACTTTTCTTTTTTCGTTTTGATTTTTTTTGTTTTTTCTTTTTTGCCGTTTTATCGGTTTCCTCTTTATATTTATTTGCTTGTTTTGGCATTCTTTACTACGAAATTTTTATAATGCAAAGTTATAAAAAAACAAATGAATACTCTAATAAAAAAAAATCCTCAATTCACGCAAAGAGGATTTTCATTTTTACATAAAAATATCTATCTATAAATTTGTAATCTTACAACGTAATTAACTATATAAAAGACTTTATTTTAATGAAAATTACATTCCTCCGAATTTGCTTTTTAATTCAGCCTCGGTAGTAACTTCATAATTTTTGGGAATCTTAAACTCTTTTTTTGAAATCTTTTTCACCTCTATCGAGCTTGCTGTAAATTTCATTAAAATCCCTTGAGTATCTATTTCATACTCAAGCATAATTCCTTTAATCCCATGAAAAATAGGGTTATCTTTATTTAGATTTTTTTGTGAAAATTCTTCTGAATAATAAACAATTAATTCTGATTCAGTTTTAATTACTTCATCTTTAATAGTTACAATTGCTTTTTTGCATGTATAACCTGAAATTACTTTTGTTTCATCTAAAAACTCAATTTGTGAACTTGGAGCTTTTTCAATTTTATCATTTATTATTTCTGTTGATGAACGGAGAGCATATTTTTGCCCCATCATATCAAGTAAAGTTATCGAATACATTTCTTTACTGTTGAATATATTTGATGTTTTTCCCATACCCGTATTCAAAACTGTTTTCGAAAATTCATCTTTTATATAAACTTTCATCGATTTAGGAAACATTTCCATTACTGAAGCATCAAGGTTGCTTTCGGGGTATGTAATTTCATAAGTTACTTCTCCTTCAAATGGTTTTCCATCTGCAAATGAATACAAAGAAAAAACTAATAGGAATGAACTTAATATAAAGATTGTTTTAATTGCTTTTTTCATTTTTTTATGTATTTGTTTTTACAATTTATGCATTTACTCATTTATGCATTTACTCATTTATGCATTTAATCATTTATGCATTTACTCATTTATGCATTTAATCATTTATGCATTTAATCATTTATGCATTTACTCATTTATGCATTTAATCATTTCATCATTTAATCATTTCATCATTGTTGAATAACCTTATTTAATAAGTCTGAATATTTTATTCCATCGAATTTTTCCGCCAAGCAATGATTTGTTTTTATCAAGCGACAACCATACAAAAATAGCTTTACCCACAACATGATCTTCGGGGACAAACCCCCAAACTCTTGAATCGGCTGAGTTATGACGGTTGTCTCCCATCATCCAATAATAATTCATTTCAAAAGTATAGCTGTCTTTTTCTTCACCATTAATATAAATTTTATTGTCTTTTATTTCAAGCTCGTTTAATTCGTATGCATGAATAATTCTTTTGTAAAGACAAATATTATTCATGTTAATATTAACCGTGACACCTTTTTTTGGAATAACAAGAGGTCCGAAATTATCAATATTCCATTTGAAATTTGAGTCATACGGAAAAATATTTTCATCCCAATAGTTATTCTTTTTAATCATCGGTTTAATCGAAACGATATTTGAAAACGCTTTAAATTTTTCAGCTGTTTCGGGAGTTAAAGTATAAACAAATTCAGAAGAATTTCCCGTTTTATAAAATTCTGTAACATTATATTTATCAAGAATAATTGGATTAATATTTGAGCCATCAGTTAAAACCTTATAATGGAATTGTTTTTCTCCCGGGTTTGTTGAAGGTTCTCCATTAATAAATACTTTCCGATCAATAATTTCCAAGGTGTCTCCTGAAATTGCAATACATCTTTTAATATAATTTTCGCGTTTATCAACCGGTCGAGCTGTAATTTCCCCAAAATTTCTTTTGTCGTTTAAAACTCTTTCTCTTCCATATTCTTTAACTAATCTATAATAACTGACATTACTTTGAAATTTAAGTGAGACAGTATCTCCATCAGGATAATTAAAAACTACTGCATCATTTCTTTCAATGTCATAGAATCCCGGAAAACGGTAAAATGGCAATTTAATCCACTCTAAATACGATTTTTTAGTTTTTGACAGCGGGAGTGTATGATGAACAAATGGAAATGCCAAAGGAGTATTTGGAATTTTTGGTCCATAATGTATTTTACTCACAAAAAGAAAATCACCAACTAATAGAGATTTTTCCATTGATGATGTCGGAATTGTATATGCTTCTATCAAAAAAATACGGATTATTGAAGCAGCAATAACAGCAAAAATTATTGCATCAATCCATTCTCTTGCAATAGATTTCTTGATTTTTTTTCTGTTGTCAGGATCAGTATATTTTACTCTATCTCCGAAGCCTAGATAAGGAAGATAGAAAAATGGGAATATCACGCTAAGTGCTTGTTTCCAAAGGCTAAATTTATCGAAACATTTCAGTAACTCGACTATCATCAACATATAAACAAATACATTGATAAATGGAATAAATACTAAAATGTGCCACCAATATTTTTTTTTAATAATTTTGAGAAAAACAAAAAGATTATAAAAAGGAATTAAGGTTTTCCATCCCGGAACACCGGCTTTTTCGAATAATTGCCAAGCAAATATTGTCGGAATTGTAAATGAAAGCGGTATTAAAATAAATAGTAAAAGCATTTTATATTGTTTTAAAAATCATTCAAATTTAAGATTGAATTTCCAATTATTTAAAAAAAACTTTGTTAAAAGTTGTTAATGGAAAATTAATTGCAAAAGTAGTAATCTTTAATAATTTATGAACACTTAGAGTGCCTATAATTAAAAGTGCCTAAAGTTATTTAAAAAGCACATCTTTCATTTCATAAAATCCTGTTTTTCCTATCAACCATTCAGCAGCAATAACAGCACCAAGAGCAAATCCTTTACGTGATTTCGAAGAATGCTTTATTTCAAGATAATCAATTTCGGAATCATATTTTATTGAATGAGTTCCGGTAGTATTTTCTTCTCTTATTGATTTTATTGAAAGATCGTTTATATCGTCAGAAAGATGATTCACCCATTTATTTTTTCTATCAACATTTTTAATAATATCATTTGCAAGAGTAATTGCAGTTCCACTTGGTGCATCAAGTTTATTTTTATGATGAATTTCTTCTATCGAGACATCGTAATTATTATGCTTATTCATTAATAAAGACAAGCGATTGTTTAGTTCGAATAAAATATTTACTCCAATACTAAAATTCGTCGCAAATAACATTGATTGATTATTATCCAGACATATTTTTTTTACTTTTTCCAGATCATTATACCAAGCTGTTGTTCCTGTAATTACAGGAATATCTGCAGCAAAACACTTCATAAAATTCTCAACAGCGCAAGCGGGAAAACTAAACTCAATTGCAATATCTGCATTATTAAACTCGGATTTATATTTTTCCCAATCTTCAAGAGAATCTATTTTAACAATTACTTGATGGTTTCTGGAAATTGCAATTTTTTCGATTTCTTTACCCATCCTTCCGTATCCTATTAATGCTATTTTCATTTGTTTTTTGTTAAAAATATTTTTTATTTAATTAATTCTTTCGCTTCACTAAAAATCTAAAATTTTAATTCCAAAAATTCGGGTTTTGCTCATGCATCCTGAAAGCTTTGCCTTGGCATCAAAAACTTTTCATTAATTAAAACTTCAATTTAATCGTAATGCCTGTAATTGGCTCAGGTTTAATAAAAGTACTCTTTACCATTGGTTCAATATGCAACGAAAGATCATCACTTATATCATAATCAAAAAGATGAGCATCAACACTTGCATCAACAATATTCAAAATATACCAAAATCCTGTAAGAATCATCGAAAATTCCATATTTCTCCTATAATAATCTCTGGCTTTTATAAGTTTATCGGCTGAATATATATTAACATAATCGTTGTTGATTGGGATTAAAGTATCTCCAAGTATTACATAATCATAAGCTTCTCTGAATTGCAAATATTCATTTCTGTTAGAGATAATAAAATATGATAATACTCCAAAGCCTGTGTAAACTATTGGTATTTTCCAATATTTTTTGTTGTATGCTTGCCCAAGTCCCGGTATTACTGCTGAATAAATTGTAGCTTTTTTGGGAGAATGCTTTTTAACGAAAGTTGTAGTGTCGCTATTATTTATATTTTGAGCAACTATTTGATTCGAGAATATCATAAAACAAACAACAGCAGATAATAATATTACATTAATTCTGAAATTATTATTTTGTAACATTCACTTTGATTTTTTGTTTTTAGTAGAGATGATTGAATTTATAAAAAGCAATTATTATAATCTCAATTATTTTTTCTTTTTATTCAATCATTTTATCATTTACTCATTATCATGATTCTATTGCTGATAAGATTTTATCTAATTCTTCATCAGACTTAAACTTGAAAACGATTTTTCCCTCTCCCTTATTATTTCTTATTAGTTCGATTTTTGTATTGAATTTATTATTCAGAATTTCTTTTGATTTAATATATTTTTCTGGTAAGAAATTAATAGTTGGCTTTTTCTTTGCAGAAGTATTACTAACAAGCTCACGAACAATACTTTCAACTTTTCTTACTGAAAGGTCTTCGCTAAGAATTTTTTTCAATAATACCAATTGAAGTTTTTCATCATCAATATTAATGATTGCTCTTGCATGCCCCATGCTTAATTCACAATCTCTTATAGCAATTTGAATTTCAGCAGGAAGTTTCAGTAATCTGATATAGTTAGAAACTGTTGTTCTGTTTTTTCCAACCCGCTCACTAAGTTTTTGTTGCGAAAGATTGCATTCTTCTATCAGTCGTTGATAGCTAATTGCAATTTCTATAGAATTAAGATTCTCGCGATGAATATTTTCAACAAGTGCCATTTCAAGCATTTGCTCATCGTTGGCAACCCGAATATATGTTGGGATTTCTTTTAAGCCTGCATTTTTAGAAGCTCTATACCTTCTTTCACCAGAAATAAGTTGATATTTATCAAATCCAAGTTTTCTAACGGTAATAGGTTGAATAATACCTTGTTCGATAATTGAATCTGTCAATTCTTTTAATGATGTTTCAGAAAAATTACCTCTGGGCTGAAATGGATTTACTTCAATCTTGCTGATTGAGATATTTGCAATAGCACCAATAACATAATTTCCTGAAATATCTTTTGATGTAATATCTGTTTCAGGGCTGGATAATATTGCATCCAGACCTTTTCCTAATGCTTTTTTTTTAGCTTTCATTTTCAACGTCAATTTGTTTTTCAGATTGATTCAGATTAGTCATATTGTTCTTTTGTAGTATTTCGCGAGCAAGATTAAGATAATTAATTGCTCCAACACTATTTGCATCATACATTATTGCAGTTTCGCCATAACTCGGAGCTTCACTTAATCTGGTATTTCTATTTATAATAGTTTTAAAAACCATTTGTTGAAAATGAGTTTTAACTTCTTCAACTACCTGTTTTGATAATCTTAATCGCGAATCGAACATTGTTAAAAGAATACCTTCAATGTCTAAATCATTATTAAATCTGGATTGAACAATCTTAATTGTATTTAATAATTTTCCCAAACCTTCGAGGGCAAAATATTCACATTGTACGGGAATAATTACTGAATCGGCAGCAGTTAATGAATTAACAGTAACAAGACCTAATGAAGGAGAGCAATCTATAATAATAAAGTCATATTGATCTTTAATCTGAGCAATAACTTTCAACATCATTTTCTCTCTGTGTGGCTGATTTATCATTTCAATTTCAGCCCCAACAAGATCGATATGAGCAGGAAGTAAATCCAAATTCGGGGTTTTAGTATTTAGAATAATATCTTGTGGTTTTACATCATCAATAATACATTCGTAAATACTGGTTTTAATATTTTTGGGATCAAATCCAACACCTGAAGTACTATTTGCCTGAGGATCGGCATCAATTAATAGAGTTTTGTGCTCTAGCACTGCAAGACTAGCTCCTAAATTTATTGCTGTTGTTGTTTTTCCTACTCCACCTTTTTGATTAGCAATTACAATTGTTTTCCCCATTTTGTTATTTTTATAAATATTTATAGCAGATTACAAAAATAAAATTTTCAGAATAATATTAATAAAATACAATAGTTAAGTTATTAACCATAATTATTGATTTGTTAATAAAAAAACAAATAACAGCTGCCTTTCAGCAAGATAGCTGCTATTTATTTTTCGAATAATAAGACTTTCCGAATAATTTATTCCGGATAATTAATCTGTTATTTCAGGGTCAGTTTTTGAAATTTCATCAGACTCTGCTTTATCATTCGAACTAAGATCTTCAAAACTAATATCAGTATGTTTGTCAGTTTCTGGTGTTGTAGTTTCTTCTTCTTCAGCTTCTTGTATCGGCTGATTTTTGGTAATAAAATCAATAGTTTCTATTAAATCGTCTTTGAATTTTTCAAAATCCTCTTTGTAAAGAAAAACTTTATGTTTTTCATAATAAAATTTCCCTTGTTCATTATTAAAGCGCCTCTTGCTTTCTGTAATAGTAAGAAAATATTCATTTGCTCTGGTTGCACGAACATCAAAAAAATAAGTCCTTTTTCCAGCTCTTACTACTTTTGAAAATATTTCATCCCTTATCAAATCATTTTGTTCTTTCTCTGCCATAATTCAAATTTCACATGATATTATTAATTCCTAACTACGCAAAATTAAAAATATTATTTGAATAAACGAATTTTTGAATTTTAATGTTACCAAAAAAAATAAACTCTGTATAAAAAATACCCTTGTTACTTTATGTTTGATTATTCGAATATTCAATTATAATTAAAATAATTGAGGAAATTACATAATTTATTATTGACATAAGGGAAATTATTTTACTTTTGCGGCGTCGATTAAAACTTATTGTTCATTACATAAATTATATATTAATATGTTAAGCAGAAGGCATTTAAGAGTAAAAGTAGTTCAATCGCTATACGCTTTTTTCCAATCGGAAAATGACAGACTTGATCTGGGAGAAAAACAATTAATATTAAGCGTCAATAAATTATACGAATTATTTATTCATCAACTCTCGTTTCTTGTAGCTTTCAGAGACTTTTCTGAAAACAGAATAGAAGAAGCAAAAAAGAAACATTTTCCTACAGAAAAAGATATTAATCCAAATACTAAGTTTATTGAAAATAGAATTTTTAAACAGTTATCTTCAAATATTGATTTTCTTAAGAAAGAAAAAGCATATAAAATTTCCTGGAATGATGATGCGGATATTATTAGAAAGTTCTTTATAAAAATTAAAGATAGTTATGAATATCTAAACTACCTGGACTCGGATGAAGATTCGTATGAGAATGATAAAAAAATTATTTTAAAACTCATAAAAAAGTATATTTCCTCATTCGAACTTCTTGAAAATTATTATGAAGATAAAAGTATTTACTGGGCTGATGATTATCATACTGCCAATTTTTTAACTCAGAAAACTATTCAATCATTTACTGAAGAACAGGATGAGTATAAGCTTTTACCGGGCATTTACAAGTCATTGGGTGAAAACAATGAAGATAAAGATTTCATTATTTCTTTATTCAGGAAATCGATTCTCAAAAGCAATGAATATAATTTAATGATAGAAGAAAAAGCTAAAAATTGGGAGATTGAGAGAATTGCAGTAATGGATGTTATCTTATTAAAAATGGCGTTAACTGAATTACTGGAATTTCCATCAATTCCTATAAAAGTTACAATGAATGAATACATCGAAATAGCCAAGTATTTCAGCACATCAAAAAGTAGTGTTTTTATTAATGGAATACTTGACAAAATGATAGAATCATTAAAAGACGAAAATAAGATCAAAAAAACCGGCCGTGGATTAATGACATAATACCAACTGAACATCCAAATTACCGATATATTTCGTTTCTTTTTTCCTTTCTCTGCGTTAAATATTATTTCCGTAACTATTGCTATGCAAAGAATATTTGTCTTGACAAAGAAAAAAATATTTCAAAATATTTATCAGAAATTTAGAAATTCAATTGGTATAATTTAAAATTTTCTGTTAAAATAATAAAAATCTACTCTTATTCTTTTTGCTTTTTCTAACCATTAATAAGTTCATCTTTCTGTATATTCTCAATGGCAGTTTTTAGTTTTCCAGTATTTATTGGTTTTGAGATAAAATCATTCATTCCATGCTCAATAAAATTTTCTTTATCTTCTTCTAAAGCAAAAGCCGTAACCGCAATAATTGGGATATCTTTATCAAAATATTTATTATTTGATTTTCTTATTGCATTTGTAGTTTCTATACCGTTCATTATTGGTATTTGAATATCCATTAAAATTAAATCAAACTTTTCAGATGAAAGAGCTTTCAATACTTTTACACCATTATTAACAAGCTTGCATTTATGTCCCATATTTGTAAGCAGAGTAATAATATATTTTTGATTAAAAATATTATCTTCAGCAATTAAAATATTTAATCCTTTATTTTTCGATACTGATTTTTGTTCAATCAGTGTAATGGATTGTTGAGTTGAAATATTATTAAGGTTTTTAAAAAGCAAATTAAAACTAAAAGTACTGCCTTTGTTTTCGGTACTTTTAACTACAATTTTTCCACCAAGACGTTCAATTAATTTTTGAGTAATTGATAATCCTAGTCCGGTTCCCTTAACATCATTTGATTTCGAATTTCTTGCTTGAGAAAAATCACTAAAAATTGATTTGAGAAATTCTTCAGGAATACCAATTCCAGTATCTGAAACTGCAAAATGAAGCCAAATATCCAACGGGTTATTCTTTGATGTTTTTGCAAGATTAATATCAAGATTACAGCTTCCCTTATCAGTAAATTTTATTGCATTACCCAAAAGGTTATATAATATTTGTTTTAGATGTATTGAGTCTCCAATAATCTTTTCAGGAATTTTAGGATCTACACTTAAGTTAATGGCTAAATCCTTTTTATTTGCAATTGGTTTAAACGACTCGATTATTTCATTTATATTTTTTTTGACATTAAATTCCTTGTTAATAATTTTAATTTCTCCTGCTTCAATTTTGGATAAATCGAGAATATCATTAATGATATTTAAAAGGTGGTCAGATGATATTTGAATTATTTCAAGAAATTCTTTTTGTTCAGCAGAAAAAGTATTTTCAAGCAATAATTCTGTCATTCCAAAAATGGTATTCATTGGAGTTCTTATTTCGTGACTCATATTTGCTAGAAATTCGCTTTTTGATTTATTTGCTTTGTCAGCAAATATTTTTGCTTTTTTTAACTCAGCTTCATATCTCTTTTCGCTTGTTGTTTCAATAACAACTCCAAGCAATCGCAAAGCCTTGTTATTTTCATCACGACGAACTACTTTTCCTTTTTCTGTAATCCAACCGGTTTCATTATTATTTTTTATTATTCGATATTCTATATTATAAGATTCTGAATTTCCTTCAATATGATTAGCAATTTCCTTTTGCACCCATTCTCTGTCGTCTTCATGAACAAATTTTACCCAGTAAGTTTCGAAATCAATATTTTCATCATCATCATTAATGCCAATTATTTTTTTATAATTTGGCGAAAAATATAAATCGTTATTTTCAAGATTTCTATCAAAAGTACCTTCATTTGCTGCATCCAATGCTAATCTTAATCTCTCTTCATTAATTTCAAGTTGTTTTTCAAATAATTTTTCTTTTGTTATCTCAAGAGCAATACCTCCTAAATACGGCGTTTTGTTTTTTCTTGGAATAGGGAATTTAATAACACGGTAATAATTATAATTTCCGGATTTATCTCTTCCTATATCAACAACTTCAACAGGTCCATTTTTTAAAACTTCTTTATCTTCACAAATATCTTTTATTGCACTGTCTTTTCTAAATATTGCATTAGATGTTTTATTAATAATGTCATCAACCTGGGCATGCTTTACTAAATAATTATTTGCAAAAAGAAAACGCGAATTTTCATCTTTAATAAAAACTGCACCCGGAATATTGTCCATAAAAGTAGCAAAACGATTTTCTGATTCTTTAAGTTGGTCAATTGCCTCTTTACTTTGAGTAATATTCTGAGACATCATTAAAAGTCTGTCAGGCTCACCATGAAATCCTTCGATAAGAGTAATGTTTTCGTGAACATAAATTATTGTGCCATCTTTTTTTATTTTACGGAATTCAACTTCGGCACTAATAGAACGATTATTAAAAATATTGTCAATTTGCTTTTTAAATTTCATTTGATCTTCCACATGAACAACATTCCAAACAGAATTACCAATTAGTTCATCAGTTCTGTAGCCAAGGTGATTAGCTCCCAATTTATTTACATCATGAATAGTTCCATTAGTGTTTATCGAAAAGATCATTTCAGGGGCATTGTCAAAAATATTTTGATAATTTTTTTCGCTTTTACATAATTTTTTTTCAATATCAATTTTATGAAATGCGAAATTGATTGCAACACTCAATTCTTCTTTTGAGGCAGGTTTAATAAGATATCCATAATATTTGGTTTCATTAACCAGCTTTAAAGTAGCATCATCCGATCTTGTTGTAAGGTATATTACAGGAATATCGTATTTCTCATTAATAATTTTTGTTGTTTCAATACCATCCATCTCTCCCGCTATTGAAACATCCATAAGAATAAGATCAAACTTTTCTATTTCTATCATTTCCAATGCAAATTCACCTGTATTTATTGATTTTGCTTTATGACCAATTCTTTTTAGATGTCCTAAAACAATTTTTGAAATGATGATTTCATCTTCAACGTAAAGAATATTTCTTATTTTCATGAAAAGTACATTAGAATAAATGGATAATTGTTTTCAAATTTACTAAAACATTTTGCATTTTTCATAATTAAAAATCATAAATTGAATATTTTTGCGTTTAACAATTTAAACAAAATCTATAATCGTGTCGAAACACTTAAAATTATCAGGATTATCTCTTATTTTATGCTTTTTATTAAGCTACAATTCCTACTCTCAAATAGGAGGTGATAACACCTATGAATTCCTCAATCTTACAAATTCTGCAAGAATAGCATCAATGGGAGGGAATTTTTTAGCAATAAAAGATAATGATATTACACTGTCGTTAGCCAATCCTTCGCTAATCACAGAAAAAATGCATAATAATATGGCATTGAGTTTTGTAGATTACTTTTCGGATATTAATTACGGATTTGTTTCTTATTCAAGAACGTTTGAAAAAATTGGCAGCTTTGTAGGAAGTATGCAATTTATCGACTATGGCGATTTTTCTTATGCAGATATATCAGGAGAACAATACGGAAAATTCAATGTTGGTGAACTTGCTATGAATGTTGGTTGGGGACGACAGCTGGATTCTCTTTTTTCTATAGGAGCAAATTTTAAAATGATTTATTCTGCTTTTGAGTCTTATAAATCATTTGGAATTGCAGTTGATGTAGCAGGTACTTATCATAATCCTGAGAAAGATTTTACAATTTCGCTATTAGCGAGAAATATCGGACGACAATTAGTTTCATACCGTGTCGGAAACAATGAACCTTTGCCTTTTGAAATACAACTGGGAATGTCGAAAAGATTATCGCATCTTCCTTTCAGGTATTCTATTTTAATTACACATCTTGAAAAATGGAATTTATCTTATGATAATCCTCTTAATTCAAATAGTGGGATCGATCCTATAACAGGAGAAGAAATTAAAGAAAATAAAATCGGTGATTTTGCTGATAATCTTATGCGACACATTGTAATAGGAGGCGAATTTCTTTTAACTAAAAACTTTAATATTCGATTGGGTTATAATTATCAACGACGACAGGAAATGAAAGTTAACACAAAACTTTCTACAATAGGTTTTTCATGGGGATTTGGTTTTAAAATTTCAAAATTTCATTTTAACTATTCTCGCTCGGCTTATCATCTTGTGGGCTCACCAAACTATATTACAATGACTAATAATTTGTCGGATTTCTTTGGCATAAAATAAAGAGAACAAAGAAAATATGGAAAGTATGGGAAGAAAATAAATATTCAACACTAAACACACAATATTCAACGACTGAAAGGAATCCGTCTGGACGACCAAAAAGAGAGCCCAGATGAAGCAAAGCAAATTTGTATTAATGGATTTTTATTTACTTTTTTTCCACTTGTTTATTGATTATTGAATGTTGTTTATTGTTTATTGATTATTTTTTATTTTTTATTGTTTATTGTTTATTGAGTGTTTCAAATAAATTACAACATTAGTACTACTGAAAAGAAAATAATCTGTCAGTTCATGATATAGGTTGACGTTAAGTTTAGTTAAAAACTTTCGTAAATT
>CAYOKJ010000079.1:0-14418 GCA_964404485.1 uncultured Bacteroidales bacterium
ATTGTTTCTGAATATTACTATTTTTGTAAAACCATAAAAATTAATATGAAAAAATATCAATTAATACTTCTTTCTGTTTTATCGGGTTTACTATTTACTATTGCCTGGCCTGCAGATGGATTTCCCGGATTTCTTTTTATCGCTTTTATACCTTTGTTTTTTGTTGAAGATTATATTTATAAAAATAAAAGCAAGTTTACCAAATTCAGTGTTTTCTTCTATTCCTTCCCTGGGTTTTTTGTTTTCAATTTACTTACAAGTTGGTGGATTGTAAATTCCACTCCATTTGGTTCTTTTGCCTGGTTTTTGAATGGTTTTCTTATGTCTTTGGTTTTTAATATTTTTCATTTCACTAAAAGAAATCTTTTCAAACCAAAACAAGCATATTACATTTTAATTTTTTATTGGATCAGTTTTGAGTTATTTCATCTGAATTGGGAACTCTCATGGCCATGGATGAACCTTGGAAATGGCTTTGCTTCTTATACTACATGGGTTCAATGGTATGAATATACAGGTGTTTTTGGTGGAACTTTATGGATTATTCTTGTAAATATTCTTATTTATAAATTAATAATTCTGATTAAAGAAAAAACAAAAAACAAAAAAACAATTTTAAAACAATCTGTTATCGCAGCTTCCGTATTATTTTTCCCTATCATAATTTCATTAATCATTTATCATAATTATAATGAAGAAAAGGAAGATGCTGTAAATGTTGTTGTTGTTCAACCAAATTTTGATCCTTATACCGAGCAATATCAACTGCCACCATCAGAAATGATTGAGAAGATATTAAATCTGGCTAATACAAAATTGGATGTTAATACAGATTATATTATCACGCCCGAATCTGCTGATCAGGAAAATATCTGGGAAGGAACAATTGAGAAATTTTCTACTATCAAACAAATCAGAGAATTTAACAGCAAACATCCACAAACAAATATTATTGTTGGAGCTTCAACTTTTAAAATGAAACCTAAAGAAGATCCAATAACAAATGCTGCAAGAAAATTCCGTAAAGTTGAGAAGTATTATTATGCACACAATACAGCAATGTATTTCGATACAAGTGATATTATTCAGCTTCATCATAAATCAAAATTAACGGCAGGTGTAGAAATGATGCCCTCATGGAGTTTTTTACGACCTCTGGAAAAATTAGCTCTTAACCTTGGCGGAACAGTTGGAACATTAAAAAAAGATGATGAAATGATACCTTTTGTATCTGAGGATTCAACAAGTATAGCTACGATAATTTGTTATGAATCTGTTTATGGTGAATTCGTCACAGAATTTGTTAAAAATGGCGCTGAACTAATTTTTTTAATTACAAACGATGGTTGGTGGGGCAACACTCCGGGACATAAACAACATTTTTTATATTCAAAACTCAGAGCTATTGAAACACGTAGGAGCATAGCACGTTCTGCAAATACCGGAATTTCTTGTTTTATAAACCAGAGAGGTGATGTTTTTCAGGAAACTGAATATTGGAAACCTGCAGTAATAAAGCAAAGCATCAATAAAAATACTAAATTTACTTTTTATGTAAATTATGGTGATTATATTGGAAGGATATCTGTTTTTATCGCTGTTTTGTTTTTTCTTATAACAGTATTATTGGCTATTTTAAACCGAAAAAAACTATAAAACAAAAACCTTCTGCTTTATGTTTTAATAAGATAGTCTATAAACTTAATTGCTTCACCGAAAATATTCTTCAACTCACCGAAAAATTCTTTCAAGGAAGGTGCAAGCATATTATTTTTGTTTCGAAATTGAAATAACAAGATTTTAAAATATAGACTTTAAATTATTTAAATTATGGAACACAAACCCACAGACAAAAGATTAGTAGCTGGAATAATATTAATAGTTGCCGGTATTTTTTTAACAGCCGAAGTATTTGATGTCCTTACATTAAATCTCAGATACTATTTAATTTCATGGAAAACATTAATAATTTTTATTGGACTGGTATTTATTTTTCATCGCGAGCATTATGGAACCGGAATTGTTTTAATTGCTTTAGGATCAATTTTCTGGTTAAATGATATTTTTTATCTGCATCTTAGTTTTCACAAAGTATTTTGGCCATTTTTGTTAATCGGATTAGGAATAATTTTTATAACACGTCGTTCAGGAACAGGTCATCCTCAGAATGGACAAATTAATGGAAGATTTCGTGACGGGAAACATCCAAAAGGTGATATTTTCGGTTCATCAAAATCAGATATTAGCGACGATTACATTGATGAGCTTGCGCTTTTTGGTGGAGGTTTAAGAACAATAAACTCACAGAACTTTAGAGGAGGGAAAGTTACTTCAATTTTTGGTGGTTCGGAATTTAATTTAAAAAATTCGCTGCCAGCAAAAGAAAATAGTGTAATTGACGTCTTTACAATTTTTGGTGGCTCTAAATATATTGTTCCCGAAGACTGGAAAGTTCAAACTGAAGTAGTTTCTATTTTTGGTGGTTTTAGCGATAAAAGATTTGTTAATCCCGAAAATCAGGATCCAACAAAAATACTTATCATAAAAGGTGTTGTGATATTTGGAGGGGGAGAAATCAAAAGCTTTTAATAAATAATTTGAATATCGATTAACGATTTGAGAAAGAAAAAAGGATAGAAAATAATGTTAAACCCAATCACGAAAAACAGAAATTATATTTTAACTTATATAATAATATGGGTTCTTATTACTCTTATTCATACAGGTATTTTGTTTTATTTTTATGATCTTGATATTCTGATTTGTTCTATAGATGCCTTTATTTCTAACGGCTTGTTTGCTATTCTTGGAATTAGTCTTTGGTATGTTATACGTTTTAGTATTAAAGACCAACAATCAATAATTGATCTTATCTCTAACCATTTTTTTTCAGCATTTGTAACAATCGGACTTTGGTTATTAATCTCATTTTACAGTTTAAAAGGAATTTTTTTCGATCAGGAATTTTATATAGATTTTCTTAATGAATCACTTCCATGGCGAACTGCAACAGGAATTTTCTTTTATCTTGTTTTCGTTCTTTTTTATTATCTGATTCTTAATTATGAAGATTTGCAGGAAAAAATTAAAAAAGAAGTTGAATTAAAAGCTCTTGTAAAAGAAGCAGAATTAAATGCACTAAAATCGCAAATAAATCCACATTTTTTGTTTAACAGCCTGAATTCGATAAGCTCGCTAACAATTACTAATCCCGAAAAGGCACAGGAAATGATAGTTAAACTTTCTGAATTTATCAGATACTCGCTTAAGCACGACGATATTAAACAAAGCAGTTTTAAGCTAGAGCTTGAAAACATTCAAAAATATTTAGCCATAGAAAAAATCCGTTTTGGAGAAAGATTAAAGTATATTCAGGAAATTAAAGAAAACTGCTACGATTTTAAAATCCCCAATATGCTTTTGCAACCTTTAATTGAAAATGCTATTAAACACGGGGTTTACGAGAGCATGTATGAAGTACTGGTAAAGATTGAATGTCATTGTGACAACAATCAATTACATATTAAAATAACCAATGATTACGATCCATTGGCTACCAAAAAGAAAGGTCATGGAATTGGATTAAAAAATATAAGAGAACGATTAATACTAATTTATCAAGAACATAATCTTCTCGAAATTAATAAAGGAAATATGCAATTTGAAGCAATTTTACATATTCCTAAAGAGAAAGGTAAAAAATGATAAAAACGGAAAATAAAAAGATCAGTTGCCTGATAATAGAAGATGAAAAGCCAGCTCGCGATCTTATAAAAAATTATTTGATCAAATACGAAAATATTGAATTTCTTGGTGAATGTAAAAATGGGTTCGAGGGAATAAAAGCAATTGGTGAATATAAACCTGATATTATTTTCCTTGATATTCAAATGCCAAAACTGACAGGATTCGAAATGCTTGAACTGCTTGATGAAATACCTGAAGTTATTTTTACAACTGCTTACGATCAGTTTGCTATTAAAGCTTTTGAGCTAAATGCTGTTGACTATCTTATGAAACCTTTCTCGAGAGATCGCTTTTCTCAATCGCTTGATAAAGCTGTTAGCAGAATTATAAGTAATACTAAAAATCAGGTTAAACCACTAATTAATCACATTAGCGAAACCAAAGAAACTCTTGATAGAATAGTTGTAAAAACAGGTTCGAAAGTAACTGTTCTTTCTCTTGACGAAATTATTAATATCGAGGCGGAAGATGATTATGTAATGATTTATACAAAAGATAACAGGTTCTTAAAAAATGAAACTATGAATTATTACGAAAAACATTTACCTTCTTTAGATTTTATTCGAATTCATCGTTCCAGCATTGTTAAAATCAACCAGATAAAACATATTGAACATTACGCTAAAGAAAACTATTTGGTTATTCTTACAAATGGTTCAAAATTAAAAGTTAGTAAAAGCCGACTTAAAGAGTTGAAAAGTGAGTTGGATTTTTAGAAAATCTAAAAGGTCACAGGATGACTAATACTCAAAAATTATTTAAACAATCGAATTGTATATCAACTGAATAAAAAATTATTCAATAGCTATAATTGCAAATTTTCACTCCGTTTTCAACATCTATTCATTTAAATTTTCCGAAACTACTTGACCATCGAATAATCTAATTATTCTTTGACTATACTCGGCATCACGCAATGAATGAGTAACCATAACGATTGTGGTTCCATTTTGGTTCAGATTTTCCAATAAATTCATAATCTCTTCACCATGAACAGAATCAAGGTTACCGGTTGGCTCATCAGCAAGTATTAGATTTGGGTTGGTAACTATTGCACGAGCAACTGCAACTCTTTGCTGCTGACCTCCAGAAAGTTGAACAGGAAAATGTTTTTTTCGGTGCGTAATTTGCATTTGCTCAAGAACTTCATTTATTCGATCTTTCCTTTTTGATGAAGGATAACCAAGATAAATCAATGGGAGCTCCACATTCTCATAAATGTTTAATTCTTCAATTAAATTAAAATTCTGAAAAACAAATCCAATATTATTTTTTCGGAGTTTGGCTCTTTGCATTTCAGAAAAATTAAAAGTGTCGTTTTTCCAGAAATAATATTTACCACCACTTGCATCATCAAGCAATCCAAGAATATTAAGAAGAGTGGATTTACCACATCCTGATGGCCCCATAATTGCAACAAATTCACCATTATTAATTTTAAAAGAAACTTTATTCAAAGCATAAGTTTCAATTTCATCGGTACAAAATATCTTGGTTAAATTTTCAACTGCTATCATAATGATTTTTTTATATTATGTGATTTTAAGTATTTATTATTTTAGCTCACTCTCTGCACTCCTCTCTAAAACTTTCGTAATTAGTTTATTTAGATAATGAATCTATATGAAAATTTTATTAAAAATATATTATGTGGATGAATATCAAATAAATCAGTCAAATTATTTTTAAATGAAAAAATACCACTTTCATCATCACCTGTTCTTCCTTGCGACCATACTAAATATATTGTTGACCCGGGAATATATTCCCAACGAGCAACAAGGTTTGACCTGAATTGGAAAAAATTAAAATTTGGGTCTTCAATACTAAAATCAATTTCACCATCCATATTTTCATCAAATTCGTAAATATCATCTGCTTCAACATAAGAAATTTCACTTGCAGAAAACAGATGAAATCTATTGTTGTAATCCATTGCCTGAGAATCAGTTATTCTCTTAAACTTAGAATAATCTCCGGAAAAAATAAATGGTTGGCCCCAATATTGAATTGAAAGATCAGGGTTAAGGTTAAAGTTAACATGCAATGAAGTGCTTAGCATTTTTTTATTTATCTCTGCAACAATATATTTGTTTTCTTCACAGGATTCAATAGTTTCAATATATTGCATCGAATTTCTTTCAACATCATACATAGGCAAAACAGAAATTGAAATTGCATTACTTGGACGATATGTTACGCCAAACTTAAAACCATGAGACTCACCGCTATTATTATTACTCACATGATTAAAACTTGTAAATTCAAACTGCAATTTTTTACGACTATCTGTATTTAAATGAAACCAATATCTCCAGTTTGCAGGAATTAATAATCCCGGTCCTCCTCTGAGTTCAAATCTCGACAAATAATTATTCATGCGATTAATTCCAAAACTGGTGCGCCAGTAATTTTTAAACTGAGTATTAAAATTTATATTTCCCCCCAAATATAAATGTTGCCCAGAAAAATCCCATCCTGTCCATTGATTAAGTCCAATTTGTATACTACGAAAAATCCAAAAAGGCTCCCAAATTCTATAGTTGATCCATGCTATTTCTTTAATTTCATCGGCATTTCGTAAATAACCTATGTCGTTAAGTTCTAAGCCAGGCGACCGCCAGCTTATCCATCCTCCATATCTTAAATGTCCTTCTCCAATTTTACCAAACTGAATTGTTCCTCCATAACCAGTCATGTTTGTTAGATTCGTATCAACTTTAACATGTTCGACATCCGGACGTTGGAAATATCTCGTTGATGATTCCTGCAAATCTATTATTGATTCTTTAGTTCCGGATAAGTGACTAAAAATAGTTTTTATTCCAAAGAAATATGATTTGTTTTTCCAAAAATGGGTAAAATCCAATCCACCCGTATAAGCTGAAGCAGGAAGAAATTCCATTGATTCATCAACAATTTTTCGATTAGTAGCAGTAAACATTCCACCAAAAGTTGTGTTTCCTTTATCAAAATCTTTTTGCACTCTTCCTATAAAATAATTTGTAAAAGGTTCTATGGATACTTTGCTCCTCTCTCCGTTAATGTCTAATTCTGCAAATTCTTGCCTTGTAACACTTTCTAGTATCCCTACAGAAAGACCGCTTTTTGTTTTTCCCGAAAGTTTAAAAGCCCCCAGGATTTTTGTGTGTTCAGGATTGTCAGAATATTCATTTTCTTCAAGATCGAGAACATAATGAGGACTTCGCCCAATTCTTCTTGAATAAAAAAGATTATCACGTGCTCCATCTCCATCTCCAGGACGCATATTAAAATTAAAAATGTTTTTCCCTTCTATAAAAAATGGGCGTTTTTCTTCAAAATAAGATTCAAAAGCTGACAAGTTTACTTCTGAGGGATCAGCTTCAACCTGACCAAAATCCGGGTTTATAGTAAAGTTCATTGTAATATCATTTGTGATACTTACTTTCCCATCAATTCCTCCTGAAATAGCTTTGCTTTTTCCGCTTTCAAAAGGATTACCTTCCTCTTTTTCAAAACGCTCGACTTTAGCAACGACATAAGGCATAATCTCAACATCTTTTTTGGGCTTAATACCACTAATTCCTTTAAGCTTGCCAAATTTGCTCACCCAACCCGATTCTTCCTGAGAAATATATTTCCATAAAGAAAATTCCTCTTTTCGAAACAAATATCTCATTACCTGTAGTCCCCAAATATGATTTTTCTTCTCAGCAAAACGTAATTGTGATAAAGGAATTCTCATTTCAGCTAACCACCCTAATGAGTCAATTGATGTCTTAACAAACCAAATAGGATTCCATGTAGCATCCATATCATTATCATTAATATTCATCGCATCAATCTTTACTCCGGCAGCATTTACGGTAAATGTAAATGAGGTAAGTTTATCATAATAACTATCGATACAAATTCCAACTAAATCTCCTTCCATATCATCTCTACGACTTAAACGCTTATCAATTTTTTCGGGTTCAGTATCAAAAGCCCTTATGGCAATAAATAAATTATTGTCGTCATATAAGATTTTAAATGCAGTTTTTTGAGTTGGCTTCTCTCCATCATAAGGTTCACGCTGAACAAAACCATTCGACCATTCAGACAAGTTCCAGGTTTCTTCATCAATAAAACCATCGATATATGGGGCTTCACTTGTAATTTTTTGAGTATTGTAAATCTTTTCCTGTGCTACAATTTCATTACTCATTATCGAAAAAATTAAAACACATATAAACAATACTATTTTCATTTGTTTCTTTTGTAAGTTCTTAAATATCGAAAATGCAAGACAATAAAATCTCACATTTGAAATAATCTAATCTATTTGTTTGTTAGTTACCTTAGTAACATTAATTACTTTATTATTCGTATTTCAGCACATCAGCAGGATTAACCCTGGATGCATTTATTGCTTTAATTATTATTATTGTCATCGTTATCACAAATGCCAGAAACCCTGATCCCAAAAAGACCAACCAATTAATATCAATGCTATAAGCAAACATTTTCAGCCACTCAACAAGAACATAGTAAGCAATTGGCCAGGAAATGATATTTGCAATTAATATTAATACTAAAAATTCATTTGACAGTAAAATAATAATATTTGTAACATTAGCCCCAAGGACTTTTCTGATACCAATTTCTTTTGTTCTTTGATGAGTCATAAACGACGCTAATCCAAATAACCCCAAGGAAGCAATAAAAAGAACAATAAGTGTAAGTATCATAATTAGTTTACTTAAAATGCTTTCTTCACTATATAAATTATCCAGTTTATTGTCAAGTAATGAATATTCAAAAGGTCTTCCCGGTGCATATTCCATCCATTTCTTCTCAATATATTTTATTGTTTCTTTATTGTTTTTATAAACTTTAATTGCAAGATATTTCATAAAATATCTTATTTCATAAGGATGTTCTTTCATTTCTAAAACAAATGGTCCAACTTTTTCATGAAGAGAAGTAGCATGAAAATTATTTGTTACACCTATTACTTTTTCCTTTCCGTTATATGTGCTAAATACTTCTCCCAGAGCTTTTTCATTACTTTCCCAACCCATATATTCTACTAAAGCTTCATTGACAAGAATTCCGTTTTCTCCTTCTTTTTCTATTTTCTCGGAATAATCTCTGCCTGCCAAAATCTCAATATCAAAAGTTTTAACAAAATCATAGCGAACAACTAATGCCGGATAAAATTGTAATCGTCTTTCGGGGAACCCATCAACACGAAATGCATGTGTATTATGTGCCGAACCAATGATATCATCCAAAACAGTTACATTTTTAATGTTGGGATTTTTTAATAAATCATTCTTGAAAGATGAATACATTTTTACAATTGGAGTAGGATTTATGTGTAAAATAATTATATTTTTTTTATTAAATCCAATATCTGTATTCCTCAAAAATTGAAGTTGATTAAAAACAATAACAGTCACAATAATCAATGCAATTGAAATAGAAAACTGAAAAATGACAAGGATTTTTCTGGACAAATTGCTTTTAACACTATTTTTTCGTTGTTTAGCAATAATCTTTTGAGGTTTTATTGATGATAAATAAATTGCCGGATAAACTCCTGAAAGTATCCCAATTAAAAAACCAAATGAAATGAGTAAAACAAAATATTTGGGAATAATAAAAAGTTCAAGAGATAATTCCTTCCCTGTAAAATCATTAAAGCCGTGAAGGGTGAGCTCAACAATTAATAATGCTACTAAAAGAGCAAACAAACTTAATAATACCGATTCAAGTAGAAATTGAATAACCAATTGGTAACGATATGCACCTGTAACTTTTTTTATTCCAATTTCCATCGATCTTTTCGTTGAGGTAGCGGTGGCAAGATTTATGTAATTGATTATTGCAATAAGCAATAGAAAAACAGCTAATGCGGTTAATATTCTAATATATGAAATATTACTATTCTGTTCAATTTCATAATCAAGTTTTGATTTTAAGTGAATATCAGTCAAAGGCTGAAGAAACATTGATAAGTCTTCTTTTTCAAAAACATTAAAATATTTATTAACAAAGTTGGGTAATTGCTTCTCTAAAGTATCAGGGCTTACTCCTTCTTTTAACAAAAGATATGTCCAGCATGGATTCCACACCCAGTTTTCAGGCAGTTCTCCACCGTATACTTTTGATGCTGATGACAATGAAGCAAGAAAGTCAAACTTAAAATGCGATTGTAATGGAACATCTTTAATAACTCCGGTAACAGTAAGATTAAGCCATTTTTCGAATTTTATGCTTTTATTAATTGGATTATCATCACCAAAATATTTTTTTGCAGTAGATTCTGTTATTACAACAGAATGTGGGTCATTAAGTACTTTTTGTTTATTACCATAAATAAATTCATGATCAAAAATGCTAAAATATGTGGAATCTGCGAAGAAGAATTTTTCTTCATTAAATATTTTTTCGTGATATTCTACAAGCACCTGAGGAGTTTGAAAATTAAATATTCTAACCGCATTTTCTATATATTCCGGATATTCTTTTAACATTGAAAATGCCACAGGAAAAGGTGCACTTGCTGAATTTTCTCCCACTCCTTTATTATTATAAATATTTACAACTCTATAAATATTATCGGCATTTTTATGATTCTTATCATAGCTCCTTTCATACTGAATATATAAAAACACCAAAAGAAAACTGGCAATACCAATAGCCAATCCAATTACATTAAGCAATGAATTGAATTTATGTTTGTAAATGCTTCGAATTGCTATTTTAAAATAGTCAGATAACATATTATTGCTGTTACTACTTTTAGTGCAAAAAGTTTCTAAAGTTAATGTTTATTCCCCATTGATGTAAAATATGCTAAACGATAATTATGCCATCAATATATATTTCTGTTTTTAAGGAATTTAAAATCGAGAAAAATCAAAATACAATTAATACTGTTCAAAATCGTTCATTTTTTTGTACAAATACGAACATTATCACTATTTTTACAAGCAAATATGATTTTAAATTGAATGTCTTTATTTAAAAATAAACATAATGAGTAAAATCGAAGCAAAAATACTTATGGTTGATGATGATGAAGATATTCTTCTGGCAGGGAAACTTTTTCTAAAACAACATATCTCTTTTGTTCACACCGAAAAAAAACCTGAAAATATTCCTAATCTTTTACAAAACGAGAATTATGATCTTATTCTTCTTGATATGAATTTTTCGCCTGATGCAACCAGCGGAAAAGAAGGTTTTTATTGGATGAACAAGATTATTGAAACAGACCCGAAAGCAGTTGTAATACTTATCACAGGTTATGGCGACATAGAATTAGCAGTCCAGGGTATTAAAGAAGGTGCTACAAATTTCCTGTTAAAGCCATGGGATAATAAAAAATTGCTTGCCACAATTTCTACAACACTTCAATTAAGAAAATCGAAAATTGAGCTTGACGATCTTCGTTCGAAACAAAAAATATTAAATGCAGATCAGGACTTGGTATATAATAACATGGTTGGTCAATCGCCTGCTATGTTAAAAGTATTAAATACAGTAAACAAAATTGCCAAAACAGAAGCTAATATTTTAATATTAGGGGAAAATGGTACAGGAAAAGAACTCATAGCAAGAGCAATTCATAAATCCTCAAATCGAAAAGATGAAGCTTTTATTAGTGTTGACCTTGGTGCTATAAGCGAAAGTTTATTCGAAAGCGAATTATTTGGTTTTAAAAAAGGTTCTTTTACTGATGCTAAAGAAGACAGAGCCGGAAGATTTGAAGCTGCAAATAAAGGAACTATTTTTCTTGACGAAATCGGAAACCTTTCACTCGGCCTTCAGTCAAAACTGCTAAGTGTATTACAAAACCGTAAAGTTATACGACTTGGTACCAATAAAGAAATTCCGATTGATGTACGGCTTGTATGTGCTACAAATATGCCTCTATATCAAATGGTAAAAGAAAACAGATTCCGGCAGGATTTATTATACAGAATCAATACTGTTGAGGTGCCTCTGCCCTCTCTTCGCGAAAGGCAAGAAGATATCGGTCCATTGGTAGAACACTTTTTAGATATCTATTGTAATAAATATAAAACTACTAAAAAAAGACTTAATTCAAGCACTTTAAAAAGACTTGAAAAACATCATTGGCCCGGCAATATTCGCGAATTGCAGCATTCCGTTGAGAGAGCTGTGATAATGGGTGAATCAAATATTCTTGAACCAAGCGATTTTTTCCTCTCACAATCCGATGAAGAAAAATCCTCAGAAACACATTCTTCTTCAATGAATATTGAAGAAACTGAAAAAATGCTTATCAGAAAAGTTATCGATAAACATGGTGGGAATATTAGTAAAGCCTCTAAAGAGTTGGGCTTGACCAGGGCATCATTGTATCGAAGAATAGAAAAATATGATCTATAAAAAATTCAGATTATTTATTATTATCAGAATAGTACTTCTGGTAATATTTATTTTTCTGCTTTTATTATTGGCAGATTACAAACAATTTATTGTAACCACAATAATCATTTCGATTCTTATCATAATACAAATTCTCAGCTTAATTCGTTTCGTTGAACGAACAAATAAAAAACTTGCAAAATTTCTCGAAAGCATACGGCATTCAGACTTTACCATTTCTTTTTCTGACAAAGGATATGGAAAAAGCTTTGAATTATTAAATGAAGAATTTAACAAAATAATTTCAGAATTTAATAAACACCGCTCCGAAAAAGAAGAGAGTTTTAATTATTTGCAAACTGCTGTTCAGCATATTAGTATTGGTATTATTTCTTTTAACAAAAATGGTGAGGTAGACCTTTATAATAATGCTGTTAAGAGGCTTCTGAAAATAAAAAATCTTCGAAACATATGCGAGCTTAAGAATGTACGGGAAGACATTCCTGAAATGTTGCTTAACATGAAAGCGGGAAATAAAATGTTATTAAAATTAATTATTGATGAAAACATACTTCAGCTTTCGATTATTGCTACAGAATTTCGCATGAGAGGCGAGGAATTTACACTAATTTCATTACAGAATATTCATGCCGAACTCGAAGAAAAAGAAATAGAATCATGGCAGAAGTTAATCAGGGTTTTAACACATGAAATAATGAATTCTATTACACCAATTTCCTCTCTTGCATCTACTATAAAAGAAATTATTATTAATAATGATGATGAAAAACCAAAACTAAACATTCTTGATGAAGAAGAAATTGAAAGTATTGATGCTGCGATGAATACTATTCAAAGACGTAGTGATGGTTTATTACGTTTTGTTAGGACTTATCGTGATTTGACAAGAATTCCTAAACCAAGTTTTAAGCATTTTGAAGTTAAAGAACTTTTCGACAAATCACACGAACTTTTAAAATCTAAAATAGAAAAATTTAATATCGTTTTTATTACAAGATTTTTTCCCGACGATTTAAAATTAACTGCCGACCCCGATCTTACTGAACAGGTTATTATCAATTTGTTATTGAATTCTGTTGATGCCGTTAAAGGAATTGACAATCCGAAAATATCAATACTGGCATCCGAAAATTTAAACAAAAGAATAACAATAGATTTTAATGATAATGGCTCGGGAATTAAATCCGATATCATGGACAAAATATTTATGCCTTTTTTTACATCAAAAAAAGAAGGCTCAGGAATTGGATTAAGCCTTGCGAGGCAGATAATGCATTTACATAAAGGAACAATTAATGTAAAATCAGCTCCCGAAAAGGGGACTACTTTTACTTTAACTTTTTAAAAATTGCCACAGATTTAACTAATTAAAATAATTAATAAACACATGCAAAAATCAATTCTCTTTTTCTTTTCAATAATAATGGTACTTGGAGTGTATTCATGTAGTGATTCTTCAAAAAACAACAAACAAAAGAAAGTAAATAAAAAAGCAAAAACAGAAAATATCAGCATCCCTGATTTTAATCAGGATTCTGCATATTCTTATGTTGCAAATCAGGTAAAATTTGGTCCTCGTGTTCCCGGAACAAAAGCAAACCTCAGATGTGCAACATATCTAACAAACACTCTGAAACGATTTACACCTTACGTTCAGGTACAGAAATATAATGCTAGGGTTTATAATGGAAAAGTGTTTGCCGGACAAAATATTATAGCTTCGTTTAAGCCTGAAAGCAAAAACAGAATTTTATTATGTGCTCACTGGGATTCGCGTCCTTATGCCGATCACGACCCTGATATAAACAATCATAATACTCCAATTGATGGTGCAAATGATGGTGCCAGCGGTGTTGGAGTTTTAATAGAAATAGCACGTCAGCTAAGTAAATCTCAAACTAAAGCCGGAATAGATATTATTTTATTCGACCTTGAAGATTATGGTGAACCACAGGGAGTTCAAAGTCGTCAAGAAGATAATTGGGCATTAGGCTCGCAATATTGGTCGAAAAACCCTCATAATACAAATTACAATGCCCGTTTTGGAATTTTACTCGATATGGTTGGTGCATCCGATGCGCTTTTTACTCAAGAGGGAACTTCGATGTATTATGCTCCCGACATTATGAGAAAAGTCTGGAATAAAGCTGAAGAAATAGGTTATGGTGATTATTTTTCAACTGAGAAAACCGGTGGTATTTTAGATGACCATCATTATATAAACCAAATTCTCGGTATTCCAACAATTGATATCATTCATCACGATCCAAGCACCAAAACAGG
>CAYOKJ010000080.1:0-7876 GCA_964404485.1 uncultured Bacteroidales bacterium
TAGGATTTTCTTTTTTGATTTGATGCAGAGCATCGGAGTATTAACTCATTTATCCAGATACCCTCCCGACCTTCGGTGCGGGACAGGTTCGCTATCGGGATTCGTTCAAAAACTATTTTCAATGCACTACGTTTTTGAAAATTGAGTTTCACAAATAATTTTATTATTTATATTTCCTATGTTTAATTATTCCTGTTTTACAAATCTATGAAATTTACTATCTTTGTATTATTAGAAATTAGAAAATTTAATAATGATACCAGAAATAGCTAAATTAAAGTTCTCTGACGGAAATAATTTTTTTTTAATTGCAGGACCTTGTGTTATCGAAAACACGGAAAATCCATTTGAAATTGCAGAATTAATATATCAAATAACTGAGCGACTGAAAATTCCATTCATTTTTAAAGCTTCTTACCGAAAAGCCAATCGAACAAAAGTTGATTCTTTCAGAGGTATTGGAGATATCAAAGCATTAAGGACTATAAGAAAAATTGGGAAACATTTTAATATCCCAACTATTACTGATGTCCACACAGAATCAGAAGCAATTACCGCCGCCGAATATGTTGATATAATTCAGATACCTGCTTTTTTGTGCCGACAAACAAATTTGCTTACTGCTGCTGCAAAAACACATAAATGGATAAATATTAAAAAAGGTCAGTTTGTGTCAGCAGAATCTATGAAATTTGCCATTGAAAAAGTAAAACATTCAGGTAATGAAAAGATTATGCTAACCGAGCGTGGAAATATGTTTGGTTACACCGATCTTATTGTAGATTTTTGTAATATTAATGAAATGAAAAAGAATAATGTTCCTGTAATTCTTGATATCACACATTCCTTACAACATCCAAATCAATCTGACGGTGTTACCGGAGGTAATCCTGAAATGATTGAAACACTTGCAAAAGCCGGAATAGCTGCCGGAGTTGATGGTATTTTTCTTGAAACACATCCCAATCCTTCTGAAGCTTTGTCTGATGGAGCAAATATGCTTCAACTTGACCTTCTTGAAGATCTATTAGAAAAACTGGTAAGAGTTCGAGATTCGATTTTGTAATATTTAATAAAAAGGGGCCCGCAAATTACGAGGCTCTTTTACATAATTATATCTTAGATTTTCTATTTAGCAATAGTTGGAGAATAAATTTTTGTATCATCTCTATATCCACTTATGGCCTCATACCATTCAGGAGAAAGAGCACCTCCACTTTCTGCCCATTCAGCGAATTTCAAATACGCAGCAGTAATTTCATTCTTCTCTGAAGGATATTTAAACAACACTGGCAGATTAAGAGCCCAAGGCAAGTTGGTTGAAGTTGTATAATATCTTTGTTGAGCAGGATCACTATCATCGTGGAAAGTTCCAAATATTGTTTGGTCAGCTAGATTTGATGGTGCAAAATCCAGTAAATGTACTTCCACATCTCTATCTTGATTAACAATAATAAAAGGGTTGAAATTACCAATATCAAGATCATCAAAAGCAACTGGTCCTCCAGATGCGAATGATCCGTTCTCAAAGAAAACCATTTGAATCACCACAGATTCTGGACTAACATATGTTGCAGTTTCATCAGTATTTACTCCAATACCTTCACCAGGATGGGCAAGAATATTATATGAATCATCGTAAACAATAACAGTGGCGGCATTAAGTTGATTAGCTTCAAGTCCATTTTCGGCCAAAGTAAATATGCTTCCTGATTGGATTTCATATCCACTTACACTTATTATCTGGTTAGGGTTAACATTTGGAAGTATGTATCCAAACCCATTATGGAAAGATGCACCAAAAGCATAGACTGTAAATACTCCTGTTATGCTCTGTACATAGTCGTCATCATCCTTTGTAACAGTAAATTCATAATTTATAATTAAGTCGTTGAAATCATAATCACCCTTTCCCGGCCAAAGATCTTCATAAGCTAAAGTGCCATCAAAATTAACAGTTGTTGTTGCTGGTGGATCAGGTGGTGGAGGTGGTGGATCTACCGGAGGTATAGGATCACCTTCACAGAGAGGTAAATTGTGCTTGCTTATACCAGCAATTAATATGAAATCACCATAAACATCTCCTGTATATAAGTCAACTGAACAACTAACGTGCATCTCCGTATTTTCATCTCCATCAACATAAAAATAAATCTTATTTTCAAATCTGCCATCTTTTTTTGATCCACCTGTAGCGGTAAATTCTCCATTCGGAGCAACAGTACCTGTGTAGAGTGTAGCACCACCACTATTATGTTTTTCTTCCTCGATAACTTCTACTACAGCAGTGGTAGAACCTGTGTATCTCATTGTGAGGCTAAAAATACCACCGTCACAACCACAATCATCATCGAAATCTACATTAAAGGTTGATTTATTATTGTTGGAGGTTGTTTTATTAGTGTTGAAATTATAATTAAGATTATCACCAACATCAACAATTTGTGGTTCAGCATTTTGATCAAAACTATAAATCAGCATAACAGTTGTTACACTAGTTGGGATTGTGATTTCTGTTGATAGCACATTACTATTTCTAGCATAACCAGTATAAAATAGTTTCTCACCATCAACTGAGAAAATATTAACTATTTGAGAGAAATCATCTGCAGGAAGCGTTATACTAACATCAACTGTTTTAGTAGTTTTCCAGTCAAAATTGTCACTTATCACTAAGTCATTCATTGTTTTAACTGTTTCATTCTCATTTGGATTCTTTTTACAAGAGTAAAAAGTAAAAGACACTAGCAAAATAATTCCGAGTACATAAATTAGTTGTTTCATAATATAGTTGTTAAAATTTTTAAGTTTCATTTCATTTTTCAATATTCAATAAGCATGCCACACAAGTAAATATATTTTTTATCCTAGTTATCAGTAACTTAGTCAAATTGTATTGCTAACGAAAACATAATTACTGTTCCATTTTGAGATCATTATTCCCAAGAATAAAAACTAATTCACTTAATACAGATATGTCGCTGTCAAATATTATACATTAAAGCACTATAAACAAGTATCCCTTAATTATATTAATTACAATAATGTAGATTATCGCATATGAAAAAAGAATTTATGTAGGTTCAACAAAACCCATTAATTAAAATGATTAATTTTATATTCTATGTTAAGGACTACGTTCCTTTTTCTTGTTTTATTCTTTTTAACCAAACCATAAATGGCATGGCACTTTATTAAACTTTAGTTTTTTTTAAATCATCAATCAATAAAAATCTTCTTTACATTTCCTGTGTTTTCATCAAATCTAATTTTTGAATTAAATGTAGGAGTACGAGAAATTACTCCAAACTGATTTATTCTTTTGTTTGATTTAAAAATGATTTTATTATTATAAACAAGTTTGATGTCTGCATACTCAGGAATTCGATAATAATATCCTCCTGAATTATTTACAGCTTTCAAGGTTGATTCAGAAAATTTTAAAATTCCTTTAGTTACTTCATTATTTTCAATAATAACATTTACATTTTGAGATGATCTGTCATTTTCCAAAGTAATACCTTTTTGCTTAGAAAGCTGAAAAAGCGGTACTGATTTTCCAATATCATTAGCTTTTGGCAAAAATGTGAATGATTTTTTGAACGACTTTTGCATTGATACACCTGTAAAAAGTTTCAAATATTCAGCTTCAAGTTTTTGAAGTTGTTCATCCATATATTTTATACTTTCTCCATAATTCACCTCCTGATAACCACTTATCAGTTGAAACCTATTTTCCCGAATCCTTGAAATAAAATTTGCAGCATCTTTGGCTTTTTGCTCAAGTGTTTTTTCAATCATTGAATATTTATAAATTTCTTTTTCAATGGTTAATGTATCAATATTTATTTTTCTGATTATTGTATCAATTTTTTTATAAAGATTATCTTCAGCAAAATATTTAAATAGTTGTTCGGAAAACTCCTTATTATCAGTTTGTTCAATTATTTTTGATTCGATTTTTTCAATTTCCGTTATTTCATTCACACCAACAATAAAACCGGATTCACTTAAAGTTAATAGTACTGATAATTCATCTTTTTTTGTTCTCTCACTATACTCAACAAAATAGAACTGTTCAGGATCTGGTCTTGAAAATAAAGAAACAAAAATTTCTCCTATTTCATAATGCTCTGCATCAGCAAAAATAGCATTATTAATTCCCAGGTATTTATTTGCGAATTGGTAGTAAGGTCCACGCTTTTGAATAGTAACATCAAAATTAACATCAAATGTTAAATAAGTTTGAGGAAGGGAATAAAATACTCCCTGAACTTCGGAATCAATTTGTCCATTTTTTACATCAATTACCCTAATCTGAGCATCAATAACATTTATAAATATTATTGATATAATAATAAAAGAAATAATTTTTTTCGTGTATGTTATTTTTGTATTCATAGTTTCTAATATTTAAAACAAAGGTAACTAATCAATTTTAATTTAGCAATTGTAACTTCATAACCTATATTAATGAATTGGAAAACCAATAAGGATTCTTTCTAGTCGTAATAGGAATAAGGGTAAAACACCTTTATACCATTCCTTTAAACCTATACTTTTATTCTCTAATCAGCAACAAATATTCTCTTTAGCTTTTCTTTTTAGATACAATTAATAACCCAATAAAAGTTAATACCCCGTTAAGGATCAATAATTCAAATCCAAATTTATAACCGTTAAAAAGATATTCTGAATTTTCACTAATAAAATAACAAAAAACCGGAGAAAGTATTGCTATTAAAGGAACCCATTTATCTTTAACAATTAATTTTGTAAATATACCAAATGCAAACATGCCAAGTAATGGTCCATAAGTATATCCGGCAATCGTAAACAATTTATCAATAACAGCTTTGTCGTTAATCATTTTAAAACCAATTATTACAAAAACCAAAAAAACAGCTATAATGGTATGAACAATTTTACGGATTCTTGTTTTTTGTTTTACTGAAAGATCATTTCTTTTATTAATATTCAAAAAGTCAACATTAAATGAGGTCGTCAGAGAAGTAAGTGCACTATCAGCACTTGAATATGCTGCCGACAGCAAACCAATAAGAAAAATAACGCCAGTTACCGGACCCAAATATTTCAGGGCAACTGAAGGATAAATATCATCACTGGTTTCAATAATATTTATTCCGTTTTTTGAAGCATAAATAAATAAGATAGCACCTAAAAACAGAAACACAAAATTTACAATAACAAGTACAAATCCCAATGAAATCATATTTTTTTGCGCATCTTTCAATGTTCTGCAACTTAGGTTCTTTTGCATCATATCCTGATCAAGACCAGTCATTACAATTGCAATAAATGCCCCACTAATAAATTCCTTCACAAAAAACCTTTTATCCTGCCAATCAGTAAAAACCATTTTAGAATAATCGCTATCAATAACTTCATGAAAAATATCACCAAACCCAATACCAAGGCTTTTTATTATCATGAAAATGGAAAAAAAAACCGCTAACAACATAAAAGTAGTTTGCAAAGTATCAGTCCAGATTATTGTTTTAATTCCACCACGAAAAGTATAAACTAAAATCAATAACATAAAAATAGAAACCGTTAACCAAAAAGGCACTCCCATATTATCGAATACAAAAATCTGAAGCACATTAACAACAAGAAACATACGAAATGAAGCACCAATTATTCTTGACAAAAGAAAATATGATGCACCGGTTTTATACGACCAAAAACCAAATCGTTGCTCAATATATGTATAAATTGAGGTCAATTTTAATCGGTAGTAAAGTGGGAGAAGAATTGTTGCAATTGCAATATAACCAAGCACATAACCAAAAACAACCATCATATATGAAAACTGAGTTGTTCCAACCCATCCGGGCACCGAAATAAAAGTAACTCCCGATAAAGATGCTCCAATCATTCCATAAGCAACAACAAGCCAAGGCGAATTCCTGTTACCCAGAAAAAATGTATCGTTGTCTGATTTTCTTGCTGTAATTCTTGAAATTACTATCAAAAGAAGAGTGTAGATTAAGAAGATTGTCAAAATTAAAGTTGAGGACATAGCTTGTTTTGAATTGTTGAGTTATTGTAATATAATTGCATCGACAAATTCTGCCATACTCTTGAAAAGAAAATCAATTAATTCGGAATCGTGATTGACTTTATTTTTGCTTGGAATTAAAACTGTTTTCATTCCTAAATTTCTTCCAAATTGCATATCTGACATCGAATCGCCAAGCATAATTGATTTTTCGAAATCAATTTCAGGAAAATCAATTTTTGCTTGCAAAGCCATGCCCGTATTGGGTTTTCTCATTTCACTATTTTCATTTTCCAGCTTTGAACAGAAATAGATTTTATCAATTTTTCCTCCTGCATTTTCAATCTCATCCTTCATCTTATTGTGAACATTATTAAGATCATCAACAGTCATTAATCCTTTGCCAATTCCTTGCTGATTAGTTACGACAAATATTCTCCCAAAAACAAATGACAACTTATTTATTGATGAAAGAACATCATTTATAAATTTGAATTCACTCCACTTTGTGACGTAATTGTCAAGTAATTGTTCATTAATCACACCATCGCGGTCGAGAAATAATGTCCAGTCTTTTTTAATATTGTAATTTTTTAAATTCATCTTGTGCTTTAAAATAGTCTTCAGGAATTCCTATATCACGAAAGTATGAAGAACTTTGAAATGCATAAAAATTATTTGATTTATGGAAATTTTCGAAAAAATCTTTCTCTATCGAAAATTTTTCAGGCAAATCAAATCTCTGAAAATATTCTTTGTTGATAAAGTATATTCCGCCGTTAATATAGCCTTTTCCTGACTTATTGTTCTTTTCACAAAAATCAGTAATTAAATTTTCTTTATTATTTGTTATCGTGCCAAAACGTTTTACATCATCAACAAGTCTGAGAACAAGTAAAATATCAGCATTATTATTTTTTCGGAAAGCATTTAATTTTTCGAGATCAACATCAAAAAATGTATCACCATTAAAAACCAGAGCAGCTTCTGATTTTACTTTTTTGAAAGCTTTTTTTATTCCACCTCCGGTACCAAGAGGTTCGTCTTCGTAAGAATAATCGATTTCCAGAGATTTATATTTATTTTTAAAATAATTGCTGATGACCTCACTTTTATATCCGACAGATAAAATCACTCTTTCCACGCTCCAACGTTCCAAATAACTTAATTGATATTCGAGAAATGGGCGTCCATTAATTAACGCCATCGACTTAGGAATTTCTTTAACAACACCTTGTAATCGGGTTCCCAAACCGCCAGCCAGAATAATTGCTTCTTTTATCATTTGGGGAATATCTCTGATTCAATAAGTTCGCAAAAAATATGCCCCGCTAAAATATGAGATTCCTGAATACGAGGAGTATCCTCAGATGGAATATTAATTAAGACATCAGAATATTCTTTCATTTTTCCACCTGTAAGACCGGTCATGCCAACAGTGGTCATCCCAATTTCTTTTGCTTTTTTAAATGCTCTGATTATATTTTCAGAATTTCCTGATGTAGAAATTCCAATTAATACATCATTCTTTTTTCCTTTAGCTTTGACTAATCTCGCATAAATCTCAGCGTAAGAATAATCATTTGCTACAGCGGTTATATACGAAGTGTTAACATGAAGAGCTTCGGCAAAAAGAGGTTCTCTATCGTAATAAAAACGACCTGAAAGTTCTGCAGAAAGATGCTGTGCATCGGCTGCACTTCCACCATTTCCACAAAACAAAACTTTACCATCATTCTTCAGCGAACTAACGCATATATCGGCAACTTTCCTTATTGCGTCCAATAATTTTTTATCAGATAATAATTTCTGTTTTACTTCTATTGATTGCTTTATTGATTCTTTTATTCTCAT
>CAYOKJ010000080.1:7976-13489 GCA_964404485.1 uncultured Bacteroidales bacterium
TGCCAATGAACTATTTCTTCAATTTTTTTTCTTTTCGTTTCGTGTCTATTCTCATCAACTTCATCAGCAGGATAACCCAATGGTAAAATTACGATAGGTTCGATATTTTTAGGCAAACCCAGAACTTCGACACATTTCTGTTTATCAAAATTACAAACCCAACAAGACCCCATTCCAAGATTAGTTGCTTCTAAAGTCATATGATCTACAGCTATAGAAACATCAACATCGCAAAAATCTTTTCCGTCTGCTTCTCTTTTCCATGATTTTTTATGATCCCCACAAACAACAATAACTACAGGAGCTTCATTAATCCAATCTCTATGATAAACAGAGTAAATATTTTCAAGAGCTTCTTTTTCATTAATAACGACAAAATACCATGGTTGAAAATTCACAGCTGAAGGAGCAATTCTTCCTGCTTCTAAAACTTTCATCAGCATTTCTTTTTCAGGAACCTGATTTGTAAATTTTCTGACAGAATATCTTTTTTTTGCTAATTCTAAAAAGTTCATATTAAAAGTTTTTTATCATCAAATAGTCCAAGTTGTTAATCCTTTTGTAGTGAATTCATATCTATGAATTTGTCCACCAATTTTTTCAAGTGATTTTATAACTTTCAACCTGGTATTTTGCGGACAATAAAAGAACATAAATCCTCCACCTCCGGCTCCTGAAATTTTCCCTCCGCTTGCTCCGTTTTTCATTGCAGTTTCATAAATATTATCAATCATTGGATTTGTAATACCTTCTGCCATTAACTTTTTATTATGCCAACCAAAATCCAGAATTTCACCAATTTTATCCAGGTCGCCTTTTAAAATTGTTTCTTTCATCATTACCGCCTGCTTTTTTATTTGTTGCATGGCATTAATAGATTCTTTATTTTTTTGAAGAACATTTTTTGTCTGAGCTTCAATAATTTTTGATGACAAGCGACTGGTTTCAGTATAAAAAAGAATTAAATTGTAAGAAAGTTCATTTAAATACATTTCCCGTATCCTTAAGGGGTTTACAATAACTTTTTCGTTTTCGTAAAACTCCATAAAGTTAAAACCTCCAAAAGTAGCAGCATATTGATCTTGCTTCCCTCCTGCCATTCCAAGGTCAACTCTTTCGATTTGATAAGCCAACTTTGCCAAATCATATTCTCCCAAAGGAAGTTTAAGCCACTCTGCAAATGCTCCCAAAATTGCAACTGTCAAAGTGGATGAAGTTCCCAAACCGGAACCCGGAGGAGCATCAACAAAAGTTGTCAGTTCAAAAGAAAGAGGTTTTTTAGTAAACTGTTTAACTACACGATTATAAACTCCCCTATGCAGATTTAATTTTCCGTTTACAGAAAGTTCATCAACAGATTCAAGAGTATAAGTTTCTTCCTTATCGACAGAACGAAAGATGATTTTCCCATCATTTCGAGGTTCAATTGTAGCATAAGCATACAAGCTTATGGTTGCGTTTAGTATAGCACCGCCGTACAAATCCGAGAATGGAGAAACATCTGATCCGCCTCCTGCTAACCCAATTCTTAAAGGTGCTTTGCTTCTTATTATCATATTATAAACCCTTTTCCTGACTTTCCCCATCACTGATAGTAAGATGGAGGAAGGAGTTGTGTTTTACTAATTTTCTATTAATTATCTTTTTTTTCAAACTATTCTCACTCAAATAACATATCCACAGCATCAATCATTTTATCCCAGGTATATTTTCCCTTTTCTTTTTTTACAAATTTAATCATTTCTTTTTCTCTATCCTCATTATAGAAATTCAAAATTGATTGACTTATCTTTTTTGGATCTACATCAACAACATAACCAGCTTTATTGTGTGGGATAATCTCAGCCAAACCACCTACATCAGTTACAATCATTGGTTTATTAAAATGATAGGCAATTTGTGTAACTCCACTTTGTGTTGCGGTTTTGTATGGTTGAACAATTATGTCAGCAGCACAGAAATATTTTGCAACATCGCTGTCAGCAATAAAATCTGTTTTCAAGACCAACTTGTCGTGAAGTTTGTGTTTTTCAATAATTTCGTTATAAGGTTTTGAATCAGTGTAATACTCACCAGCAACAATTAATTTGATATTACTCTTTTTAATCTCTTCATTATTCATCGCTTCAAGAAGAATATCAAGACCTTTGTAATCTCTTATAAATCCAAAGAAAAGTAAATACTTTTTTGATTTATCTAAATTTAATAATTCATAAGCTTTCTCTTTCGACATTGCTTCTCCAAAATTATCATATAAAGGATGGGGGGATAAAGTACAAGGTTTTGTTTTATCAAATAATTTAAGATCTTCCTTAACAGACTGCGACATTGCAATAAATCCGTCAACGGATTTTACAAAATATCTTGAAAGAAGCTTATCACCAATGCGCAATTCGTGAGGAATAATATTATCGAGTATGGATACAATTTTTGAATGTCGATTTTTCCTAATAATTCGTGTAATAGTTCCCAAACATGGTGCAATAAATGGTATCCAATATTTTACAATCACCAAATCGGGTTTAAGTTTTTTTATCTTTCTCCCTATTTTAATCCAATTAAATGGGTTAATTGAGTTTACTGAAATTCGAATATCTAGATTCTTTGGTGGAGGTTCGCTTGAATATTGGGTTTTTCCAGGGAAAATGATTCCGGGATACTGAAGGGAAAAAGTATAAATAATCACTTTATCTCCTCTTTCAATAAATGCATTAGCCAAACGTTCGTTATATGCTGCAAGCCCACCCCTCAATGGATGTGCTGTCCCGATAATAACAACTGTTTTATTATTATTCATAAAAGACAAACCTGTTTAAGATTGAATTATTGTTTTTTCTCTTCCTTAGAGTCAAGTCTGAGTTTTTTTTCTATTTGATATTTATTTTTATCGCTTGAAGAACGCGACACAAGCTCAGCAAGAAAGCCTGTAAGAAAAAGTTGAGTACCAATAATCATCGCCAATATACCGAAGTAAAATAATGGTCGTTCAGTCATTTTGTATTCAGCCATAAAAATCTTAGCATATACAAGATATCCTGCAATAACTGACCCAGCCAGAAATATTAAAGTTCCCAAAGCTCCAAACAAATGCATGGGACGCTTTCCAAATTTCGAAATAAATGAAATTGTTAAAATATCAAGATAACCTTTTAGGATTCTTTCAATTCCATATTTAGAAACACCATGTTCGCGCTTTCTGTGTTGTACTATTTTCTCACCAATCTTATTAAACCCAGCCCATTTAGCAATAACTGGAATGTATCGGTGCATTTCACCATAAACATCAACATTTTTGACAACTTCATTTTTGTATGCTTTCAGCCCGCAGTTCATATCATGAAGTTTAATACCAAACATCATTCGTGCAATGCGATTATAAAACTTTGAAGGCCATCTTTTTGTTATTGGATCATGACGTTTTTTCTTCCACCCCGAAATTATATCAAAATCTTTTTCAACAATCATTTCATATAATCCCGGAATCTCATCAGGACTATCCTGAAGATCGGCATCCATTGTTATAACAACATCACCTGAGGCTACTTCAAATCCACTATTTAAAGCAGCTGATTTTCCGTAATTTCGTCTAAATTTTATTGCTTTTACATTAATATTTTTTTCTGAAATATCATTAACAATATTCCATGAATTATCGGAACTACCATCATCAATATAAATAATCTCATAAGTAAAATGATTGGATTGCATAACCTTAACAACCCAATCATTTAGTTCATAAAGAGATTCCTCCTCGTTCAGAAAAGAAACAATTACAGAAATATTCATTAATTTATTTTTAGATTATTTTTTAAATTTCAGTTTGAACGTTCTCTCTTTTAATAAAAATTGCAACTATTAAAGATAATATTACAGAAACTATAACATTTGCAAGAAAAGCCCAAACGGCAATCATTACTGGAGTAGTAAATTTTGCAGAATATTTTAGTGCCATTTCCAAATCGGCATCCGAAATATTTGGGTTTGTTTTAAGTATGTTTTGCTCCGCATTATTAAGAATTTCAGTCATCATTCCCGGGTCGAAATACTGAAAGAAAAGAAAAATATAAATACTAGATAGTATTGATGCAAATAGTCCAATCATAAACCCAACAGAAAAGGATTTACCATAAGTGATATTTCCATCAAGATACATATCACGATATGTTTTAGATCCCCAAATAATACCTCCTAACAATATTAAATATTGAATAGAGTTTAAGTAAGATTCTCTTCCTACATCAGATATATAAAGAATTAAACTAAGTAAAACTAATAACCCACCTACTATTAAACCATAATATAAGGCTAATTTTCCATAAGATGCTTTTTTCTCTTCCATTTTTTTTTGTTTTAATGAGACATATTTAACGCCAATTATATGCAAACATAATAAATTTTATAAAATTTTGACAAAATAAATCAAAATAAAATTGCGTAATCCGACTTCTATATATACTTTTGTGGTTGGGTAAGTCTTATACGACCAGCTCCTGTCAAATTCCCCCAGGTTCGGAAGAAAGCAAGGGTAGATGGTTGTAGCGGTGCGATATAAGTAGCTTACCCTTTTTTTATATCATAAAATCACTTAAAATTACAAATTGAAATGTTCGATGTTTTGATTGATGGTAGTTAATTGTAATTGGTTGTAATTGGTTGTAATTAAATCAACCATGAAACAATGTAACCATGAAACACTGAAATAATAAAAATCGTATATTCGCAGTTTCAATTTTGGATAATATAATTAGCAAAATAAATAATGTTACTTAAAATTCATCCTGATAATCCAAGTACTCGTCATATTAAAATGGTTGTTGATTGCTTAAACAATGGGGGTATTATCATTTATCCAACTGACACTGTTTATGGAATGGGATGTGATATTTATAAATCAAAAGCAATTGACCAGATTGCTCGAATAAAAGGAATTAAAAAAGAGAAAGCAAATTTCTCCTTTATTTGCCATGATCTTAGTCAACTGTCGGAATTTACAAAACCGATCAGCAATGATATTTTTAGATTAATGAGAAGTAATCTCCCAGGAGCTTTTACATTTATTTTAAAAGCGACAAATAAAGTTCCTAAATTATTTCAAAGCAAGAAAAAAACCATAGGTATTCGTATTCCTGATAATAATATTATCGCTGAAATAGTAAAGACACTTGGCAATCCAGTTATGTCAACTTCTGTTCATGATGATGATGAAATAATTGAATATACAACTGATCCTGAAATTATTTATAAAAAATATAAAAACTTAGTTGATATTGTTATTGATGGGGGTTTTGGTGGAAATGAACCATCAACTATTTTGGATTGCACAAGTGATGAAATAGATATAATCAGGGAAGGAAAAGGAATTATATAATTTTTTATTTTTTTCAAAAAAATATTTTGTAGTTAAAATAATTTATTTACTTTTGCACCTCCAAATCAGAATTGATTCTGTAGCTCAGCAGGTAGAGCATCTGCCTTTTAAGCAGAGGGTCCCGAGTTCGAGCCTCGGCAGGATC
>CAYOKJ010000081.1:0-13468 GCA_964404485.1 uncultured Bacteroidales bacterium
TTTATTTTTTTGAGATTTTAATATTGTTTTATCATACACTTATATCAATCCTTTCCAGTCATTTTTTTATTTTGATTGATTATAAATTACAAAATAATTCAAAAAAAGCGGTCACCTTTTTACCTTTTAGGGATTAATATATAGAACTACTTCTATTATTTATGCATATTTCAAATCTTTACAATGATAATTCTTCTAAATGTAGAGAGAGAGAGTTACGTGGAATCAGAAAGTATATATTCCGCTTTGCTGTTTTATATTATTTTTTAACTTGGTTTTTAATTATTTCTCAAAAAAAATTAAATATTACTTTTTTGAAAAGAGTTTAAATTATTTAATTTATTGCACAACAAAATACATTTTTCTAATTGTTAAAAATAAGTTTATTAAGCCGAAGTTGCTTCAATTAAGTCGGTGTTTTGGAGTGGCAGGATAATAAAAATATACTTTCCGGCAAAAAGATACAACCGACAAAATAATTCAGTTTACGCCAGAGACTGCACGGTATTTAATCCATCCGTGAGAAGAAATTAAAGGAAATTAATTCTTAGTATTTTATTAACTAAATCCAACAAAATGAAAAATAAAAACATATTTTTATTTCTAAGCATGACAGCAATAATTATTTCAAGTATCATCATTTTTTCATGCCAAAAAGACAATACAAAAATTGACAAGCAAAATAATGAGTCTTCAATGTCTCGATATGATCAACAAATTGAAAACAAAATTCTTGCTTTCAAGCATAAAATTGACTTAATCAGAGAAAATCCATCTTTAAAAACCGGCACTGACCCAATGGAAATTGATAGTGCAGTTTGGTATATTGAAGCTACTTCAAATTTAACTTATAGTTACGCAAGTAGTGACTTCGAAGAATACATAATTGATTCTTCATTTATTGAAGTACCTGTTAATAATGGTCAAATTCTTTGGTCTGAAGTACAGATTGCATACGATAAGGTTATTGATAGCCTTTCTGCTCACAATGCAGCTATTACAGCGAGCGAAAAGCAACTTATTATATCCGATATTTCATTAAAAGAAAGTACTGACAATACTGTAACTTTTGAAGTAACTTCGGGTTTCGGAACTGATGGTATAACGGGTATTGGAAATGATTACCCTTGGTATTGGGGTTGGGAAATTGGGAGATGTGATGGTACTGGACTCGGTGTTGGGTATGATGCTGCTTATAAAATTGCTCAATTAGCAAATTTTACTATTCCGGTTCCTGGAGGGAATTCATATTGTACAGATATCGAATATAAATACGTATATTCAGATGATTATTTAGATGAATATGGAAATCCATTATTGTTTAATGACTTTCAAGAGTACACATTAAATCATCAATGTTTGTCAACAACTGATATTGCAGGCTATATAAGTAATCTAATCTATATTGGAGTGCAAGAAAAGCCAAGCAACAAAAGTTTAATAAATTATTCATTATTTGATATGACAATGTTTATGTTATGTGGTTCAAGCCAACATGATTGCTGGATAATGGAACATCATGCTAATACTAAATACGGTATTTGGCATACAAGCAATAATCCACCATCAGAATTGTAATTTTTATATTATTTAAGAATGTGAGGCATATTATTGCCTCACATATTTATCTTTGCTATTATGTTAAAAAAAATAATAACCACAATATTATTAATATTTATTGTAAACTTTTTGTTTGCACAGCATACTTTTGAAAAAATAATTTCAAAGGTAGAGGATCAGGTAATTAACCAAGTTGTTGAAGATAGTGAGGGTAATTTTGTTTTGGTTGGACGCATTCATAATATTGAAACATCCTATGCAGCCGGTTACATAATAAAAATTGATAGTACAGGAAATGTATTACAGGAAAATATTTTTCAACAAACAGACACAAATTCATGCAATTTCTACAATATTCATTGTTTTGATGATCATTACTATATTTTAGGTCAACGAATATTTGTTTATCCAGATACAACTAAAATATGGTTCTTAATACTAAACTCAAGTCTTGAAATTGAAAACGAGAAGTTTCTTAATATCCTAAACAACAGATGGTTCTCATATATGAATTCAATAATTGATACAGACAGTAATTTTGTAATTGCAGGTTTTACTACCAGAGAAGATAGTATACAAGTTTATCACAACGACCCTGTATTTTATAAAATCAGCATGAATGGAGACTCTATTTCTTCAAATTTTATGAATAAACCGATAAAAAACCGCTTTGCATTTGATATAATAGAGAATTTTGATAGTTCTGCATATTATGCTTTTGTAAGTCGTTTCGAAAACTCTTCCGCTGGTCAAAAATTAATACTAAATAAGAACATGGATAGTATTAACATACAACCAATCCCTTTGGGTATTCATGACAATTATTCCCCAATTATTTTAACGGATTCTTCTATACTATTATGTGGAAAAGGGGTTCCACAGCAATCTGCATTTTATGCCTTAAATGTTTTTTCAATAAATGATCAGACGGAATTGATCGATTATAATCATTTTAAAATCGAAGGTGATATGCATGATCATCCGTCAATGTACAATGGAGTTAGTAAAAACGGAGATAATATATACGTAGGAGGAACTTCTAACTTTGATTACTATAACCCATTTTACAGTTACAATGATTCATGGTTTCATTTAATTAAAATTAATCCTGATATAACTTCAATCTGGGAATACTGGTACGGTGGAGATGCATATTATCATTTATACAGCATTCTTGCTACAAACGATGGTGGTTGTTTATTAGTTGGTAATCGATATGACTATGAAACGCAAGATGTAGAAAGAGACATTTATATTTTAAAAGTTGATGAAGATGGTATTGTAACATGGACACAGGAAATACCTTTAACTGAAAAGCAAACTATTATTTATCCAAATCCCGGAACAAGCTGCCTAAACATTAAAACCAAATTAAAAAACTCAACTTTTGAGTTAATTGATTTTACAGGAAAAATAATACTTCGTAAAGAAATAAATTCAGAAATTGAACAAATAAATACAAACAACATACCTTCAGGTATTTACTTTTACAGAATTCATGACAATGAGAAAATTATTGAAAGTGGGAAGTGGGTGAAAAGGTAGTGAAAAATTAATAGTGAGAAGTTAAAAATCAGGGAATCTGTGGCTAAATTGGTTTTCGGTTTTCAGTTTTCAGTTTTGTGGAAATCTAAAATCCTAAATCTAAAATCATTCCTGAAAATAAACCCTCCTAACTCTTCGAGAAACATTAGTTAAAATTTCATAAGGAATAGTATCAATTTCATCGGCAATTTTTGTTATTGGGTTTTCTTGTCCGAAAATTATTACTTCGTCTCCTTCCACGCAAGCGATATTACTAATATCAATCATACACATATCCATACACACATTTCCAACAATTTTGGCTTTTTTACCATTCACCAACAAGGATCCTTTGCCATTGCTCAGGCTTCTTTTCAGTCCGTCGGCATAACCGATTGGGACAATAGCAATCGTCATATCATCTTTTGCAACTCCACTTCTGTCGTAACCAATTGTGTCGTTTGCTGCAATAGTTTTAATTTGTGAAATATTTGATTTTAGTGTGCTTACATTTTCGAGTGATCTTGCATCTTTTGGGTTTGTTGAAATTCCGTATAAACTAATTCCAAGCCTAACCATGTCGAAATGAGCATCAGGAAATCTTGCAATTCCGGCAGAATTTAGAATATGGCATAAAACCTCATGTACAGTTACGGCTTTGATTAATTCACTCATATTTGTAAATTTCTCTATCTGCGAAAGCGTAAACTTATCATGTTTTTTATTTTCACTTGCTGCGAGATGTGAGAAAACTGACTGTACATAAATCATTTTGTTTTCCTTGAGACGAGAAATCAGCTCATCAATATTATCTTCTTCAAACCCCAAACGATGCATTCCTGTATCTAATTTAATATGAATCTTAACAGGTTTGTTTTTAGGAATAATATTTTTTTTGATAGCTTTTTCAAGCATTTCCAAAACCCTGAAATTATAAATCTCGGGTTCGAGATTATGCAAAATCATACTATCAAAACTTTGTTTATCAGGGTTCATTACCATTATTGGTGTAGAGATTCCGGCTTTTCGTAATTCAATTCCTTCATCAGCGTAAGCCACAGCAAGATAATCTACCCTGTGAAATTGCAGCGCATTTGCTATTTCAAAACTTCCGCTTCCGTACGAAAATGCTTTGACCATTGCCATTATTTTAGTCTTTTTATTGATGATAGACCTGTAATAATTGTAATTGTTGATGAGAGCGTTAAGGTTTATTTCGAGAACAGTTTCATGAGCTTTTTGCTGCAATGCTTTGCTTATTTGTTCAAACTCAAAGACCCTGGCACCTTTCAAAAGAATACTTTCATTACTGAATGAAGTGAAAGGAAATTTGCGCAAAAAACTTTCGGTAGTTGGGAAGAAGTGTTTTTCGATTTTAAAACTTTCGGATTGTTTGCTGATGGCAGGACCAATACCGATAATTCTCTTTACTCCTTTGTTTTCTAATAAGTTGGAAACATCCGAATATAGTTTCATTTCGTTCAATCCACTTTGTAAAATATCAGAAAGGATTACGGTTTTTTCTTTGTGTTGCTTTTGCTGATTCAAAAAGTCAAGAGCGATTATAAAAGAGTTAATATCCGAATTATAACTGTCGTTGATAATAGAGCAATTGTTTATTCCCTCTTTTAGTTCCAGTCTCATTGCAATCGGATTCAGTAAAAGCATCCTTTTCGCGATAAGCTTATTTTCGTATTCGAGATGTAACATTGTTGCCCAGCAATGAATGGCGTTTTCAACTGAAGCATCATCAATAAAGGGGATTTTAATGTTTAATTCCTGAGTATTAAAAATTCCTGTTATTGAAGTCTGTTTGTTTTTCTTTTCTATTTCTTTGATAAAAAAATCGACATTTTTATCTTTTCTACTCCATGTAAATGATTTTATGCTTTTTAGTATTTCCGACCTAATGATTATTTCCTGGATTTCATGGTAATCCAAACAATAGATAAGTGTATCAACTTTAGTGAATAGTTTTAATTTTTCACCTATTTTTTGGCTTGTGTAAATAAAATTTTGGCTGTGAGCCTGACCAATATTAGTAAAGATACCAATTGAAGGATTAATGATTTTCCTTAGTTGATCCATTTCATCCGGTTCCGAAATACCTGCTTCGAAAACTGCAAGTTCGTAATTATCTTCCATTTGCCAAACAGAAAGTGGGACACCAATTTGTGAATTGTAACTTTTAGGGCTTCTGATAATCTTTTTATCAGGACTCATCAATTGATACAACCACTCTTTAACAATAGTTTTTCCATTGCTTCCGCTAATACCGATTATAGGGATGTTAAACTTTTGACGATGCGCAGCACCTAATGATTGCAACGCTTTTAATGTATCTTTTACAAGGATGAAGTTGGTATTTTTATATTCCTGATAATTGTCGGGAAGTACAGAGACGATGAAATTTTTTATTCCTCTTTTGCTAAGATTCTCAATATATTTATGACCATCGTTTCGTTTTGTGACCAAAGCAAAAAATAAACAGTTTTTTGGAGAAATAAGCTTACGACTGTCAATAAGAATATCATTAATAAAAGTCTCTGAACTATCAGATGAAAATAAATCACCTTTAGTGATTTGTAAAATTTCTGGTATTGAATATTGGATTCTGGCCATTTGTGATTTAATCATTTACGAATTCAGTCATTTTTTTTAGCGTCTCCGTTTTTTTCCGAACTCCCAAATTTTAATGGATTACTATTTATTTTGTTGTGCATTTGACGATTTCTAAAAATATCAACAGCAAGATAAATTGCTTGCAAAAAAGAGGAAGGTGATGCTTGGTTTTTCCCGGCAATATCGTAAGCAGTACCATGAGCAGGCGATGTGCGAATAATTGGTAAACCGGCAGTAAAATTCACACCTGAATCAAATGAGAGAGTTTTAAAGGGTATCATTGCTTGATCGTGATACATTGCAAGTATTCCATCGAATTTTTGATAATTTGATGTTCCGAAAAAACCATCAGCGGGATATGGGCCAAATGCCAAAATTCCATCATCGAAAGCTTCTTTTATTGAAGGAGTAACAATTTCAGTGTCTTCACTACCAATTAATCCTTTATCACCGGCATGTGGATTTAAACTTAAAATTGCAATTTTAGGTTTGCATATTGCAAAATCCTTTTTTAATGATTTGTTTAAAACATTTATTTTAGAATAAATTAATTCCTTTGATAAATTGCTTGATACATCTTTAATTGGGATATGTCCGGTTATTGCACCAATCCTTAAATTATTACTCACCATAAGCATAAGATAATTTTCGGTTTCAAATTTCTGTGCCAGATATTCGGTATGTCCCGGAAAATCAAACTTATCAGATTGAATATTTTCTTTATTTATAGGTGCCGTTACAAGAACATCAATTTCATTATTTTTCAGGCTTTTTATAGCACATTCGAGCGATTGTAATGACATTTTTCCTGCAATCTCAGTTGATTTGCCTAAATCTATTTTTACTTCTTCTTCCTGGCAGTTGATAATATTTGCACGTTTATGATTTGCCTGTTCCGGCTTTTTAATTATGTTAAAGCTAAAGTCTTTTATGTCTAAAGTTTTCCTGTGATATGAAGCAACTTTCGACATTCCAAAAACAATGGGAGTTAATTCATCAAAAATTCTGTTATCAAAAAAAGATTTTATCATAATCTCATAGCCTACTCCGTTGATATCGCCTTGAGATATTCCAACTTTAACCCTAGAATTAGATGATTCATTTTGAGTGTTTTTAATCATATACTTAAGTTTAGAATATTAAGTTGCAAATATACGATTTCTAATCATCATTATTATTTTATGATTATGAATTATTCATCAGGAAAAGTTTGAAGTCAGAATTTTCTGATTTATTATTTGCAATGAAGATGACGACAATATTATGAAATTCTTATTAATGCTTTTAAAGAGAATAAGAAAAAACTTATTCCTATATTGAATTATTAAATTGAACTATTAACGACCTGAAGTTCCTTTTTTTTTATTAATTATTAAAACTTTTCAACATACTGATATTTAGCCTATAAATCAACTACTTTTGTTTTGTAATTAATAATAAATACATATAGGATGGAAGAAGAATTAATAAAAAAATTTTTTGAGAAAAAAGATGATATAAAGTCCTTATATTATCTAGACAAAATTTTTATGCTCGATACATATGTGAATGACCTTTTAAGATACATTCTAAATTATACTAGCGTAACAAAAGATTTAGAAAAGAAAGAACAATATATAATGTTGTATAAAGAGATTATACACACAAGAAATTCAGAAGTTAAAACAGCAAATATCTCTCATCATAAAATTTGGAAAAAAAATGCAGCTAAAGAAAAACGCAGGGATGAATATAAGCAAGATCTTGACTCTGCAAAAGAAATGATTGATGCGAATTTCACATATGCAGTAAACAATCAATTAACAAATTAGTTATTAACAAGCAAATAATTACATTATTAAATTATGAATCAATCAATTAATAAAAAAGATTTAGGCTTTTTAGATTATATATTACCAATTATTTGCAAACAAATAAATGCTAAGTATTCTATTGAGCATTATTCAAATTATTATAAACAAAAAACTGGATTTGATTATACAATTGAGGAATTAAGAGATTTCACTGTAAGATATGAAAACACTTATCTTAAAAAGGTTGGTAGTGATTTTAAGATCACAACAAATATTAAAACAAAGCAAATTATTGACCAATATGGGTCATTATCAAAATACCTTACTCATGATAGAAGAAAAAAACTAAAAAAAAGTATAGTAGCAACTATCCTAAAAATAATTGTATTTTTGGGTAGTTCCGCAGCATTAGTTTATTATATAATTGAGATTTCTGCACTATGTAATTGCAAATAAAATTAAGACATATTGATAAATAACCAATTTTTTTGCCTCACATTAATTGTCCTTTGCAAATTCCTTCCCATATAGCAATTTTGCTAAATGCAAGAAATCAATTTATTTTCTGCAATTGCAGAAATGATAAAACTTACTGCAAAAGAAATTCTGTTTGCCAGCTTTCATCTTTATTTTACTGCTAATAATTCAACACTATTTCGTATTAGTTATTTTCACTCATCTTTTTTCTAATAAAAAAACCTCCAGACAAAAAAATTATACCCGGAGGTTTTTAGTAATGAAATTCATTTTCAAATTTTCAAATCAACAAATTTTCAAATTAACACTTAGATTTAATAAAGTCAAACAATAATCTAACTCCAACCCCTGTTCCATAAATCCCCCGGTAGCTGTCTTTTTTGTTCATAAAAGCAGTTCCGGCAATATCCATATGGATGTATGGATAATCGGTAAAATGCTCAAGAAATTTTCCTGCAGTAATTGCACCTCCGGTAACTCCGCCAAGATTTTTTATGTCTGCAATTCCTGATTTTATCTCTTCACCAAATTCTTCCCACAAAGGAAATTCAACAATGCGTTCATAAACATTTTCTCCGCTTTCCTGAAGTTTTTTCAATTCTTTTTCAGCTTTTGATTGCATTGCCACACTGGCATATTTTCCTATCGCTCTTTGAGCTGAGCCTGTTAAAGTTGCAAAATCAATTACCAGAGCAGGATTATATTTTTTGGCATAAGCTAAAGCATCGGCAAGTATCATACGACCTTCGGCATCAGTATTTAAAACTTCCACAGTAGTGCCATCAAACATAGTAATAACATCACCGGTAACATAAGCATTTCCGTCAGGGCGGTTATCTGTAGCCGGAATCAAAGCAATTACATGAAAAGGAAGCTTTGCCTTTGCAATGGCATTTAATGCTCCAGCAACTGTTGCAGCGCCACCCATATCTTGTTTCATGTCATTCATGTATTCACCTGTTTTTAGGTTTAATCCTCCGGTATCAAAAACAACGCCTTTTCCAACAAAAACAATAGGTTTGTCGTTTTTCTTGTTTTTAGGTTTCCACTCAATAATAGTGAAAGTAGGTGGGTCAATGCTTCCTTTGTTTACTGCAAGCAAACCACCCATTTTTAATGATTCTATTTTCTTTTTTGTAAGGATCTCAACTTTGGCACCAGTTTCATCTCCTTTATTTTCAATCTCTTCCGAAAGTTTCTCGGCATTTAAATATGAAAGAGGTTCGTTAACTAAAGTCCGGCTAAAACAAGTACAATCAATAACTGTATTTAAGTCTTCAATGTTTTTATTACTGATTCCTTTTGAAAATATTCCAAGCTCAACTAATGTATTTTTCTTTTTGTTAGAATCTTTTTTATATTTCAGAAATTGATAATTTCCAAGAACCATTCCTTCAGCAAGAGCAAGAGTTTCTTTTTTAAAACTATCAGAACCGATAATTTGAACTTTGCAAAGTTTGTTTTCATTAATTATTGAAACTATTTTATCGCCTGCAATTCGAATTTTTTCCAGCTTCTTAAATTCCAGCTTTTCTTTTGGGATAAGCTGAACAAAAAACCAGTTATCAATTTTGTTTAATGAAATTAGCTCTTTTTTGTTTTTGGAAATTTCAGATTTGATGTATTTTATTTCTTTCTCTGAAAAATATTGTCCGTCAAGTTCTTTGATACTTGAGATTAAAAACACAAGATTGTCGGAAAGATTTATTTTATTTATTTTCTTTATCATGGGATATAATGTTTTTATGATTGCGAAGGTAATAAATTTGAGTGAATAATTGTGGGCTAATTTGAAAGTGTTTATTATAAATTGAGAGTTTTAGATGTTCTTTTTCTTTAAGAAATATTCTCCAATATTCTTTCTGTTGCTCCCGTTTTTGAACCAATATATTTTTTACAGATATCTGAGCATTTATCGCAGTAACTTTTATCATTAAGTAATTTTTCGGTTTTACCTATAAATTCATCCTGATTTGTAATACTGAAAGCACCTCCGAGTTTTAATAACTCGACAGCTTCTTCAAATTTATTATACTTCGGACCAAATATTACAGGCTTTCCAAAAGTTACCGGCTCCTGAATATTATGAATATCAACTCCAAAACCACCACCGATATAAGTTATTGTTGCGTATTTGTACAGGTGTTTTAAAATCCCGATACTATTGATTATTAAAATTTCAGCATTTAAAATTTCTTCATTACAAATCTTTCCTGAAGAAAGTTCCGAAAATTTTATTGTTTTATCTTTTTTCCTTTTATAGATGGAATTAATTCTGTCTTTTGTGGTTTCGTGAGGTGCAATAATAAATTTTAGGTTTTTATTTTTTTTATTGATGAGTTCAAAAATAATTTCTTCATCGGGTAACCATGTGCTACCGGCGATAAAAAGCAGCTTACTGTTTTTGAATTTCTCTATCAGTGGAAATTCTTTACTTTCTTTTGCAAGGTCTTGTACGCTATCGAAACGAGTGTCGCCACTAACAATAACATTTGATAAACCAATAGAGTTAAGCAAGTTTTTTGATGTTTCGTTTTGAACAAAAAAGTAATTAATTGACTCTAATTGTTTTCTAAACCACCTTCCATACCATTTAAAAAAATGCTGTTCTTTTCGGAAGTTACTTGAAACAAAATATGTCGGAATTTTTTCTTTTCTCAATGCTTTGAGATAATTAAACCAAAATTCATACTTGATAAAAAAGACTTTTTTTGGCTTAACTATTTCAATAAATTTCCTTGCATTTTGTATTGTGTCAATCGGAAGATAAAACACAAAATCAGCTTGTTTATAGTTTTTTCTTATTTCATATCCTGAAGGAGAAAAGAAAGTCAGCAATATTTTATATTCGGGAAATTTCTTTTTAAAGGCTTCCATTAAAGGTTTTCCTTGCTCAAATTCTCCGAGTGAAGCAGCATGAAACCAAACAATTTTATCATCTGGAGAAATGCTCGATTTAATTTTGTAGAGTATATTTTTCCTGCCTTTGATCCACAAAGCTGCTTTTTTGTTAAAAGGACTCGCAATTAAAATTCCGAGGTAAAATAAGTGGATAAAGAAGTTGTAGAAAAATGACATGATTGAAATAAAAATTAAGTAATATTCATATATTGTTTTTTTACCTCATTTCAATCTTAAGGTTTAGTAATAGTAAAATTTTTCCGGAGCTCGTTTATACAAAGGGATTATCCAGCCAATTTTAATTCCGAAAAACAAGTCGACATAAGTTTTATCATCGCCTTTTTTCTCATCAAAATTATAGTCACGGCGGCATTTTGTTACAGCCTGAATAAATTCGATACCGCCAAAGAAATTAGTTCTTCGGTTATTTCCCATAAACATATAACCGAAAAATTCGCTTATTGCAATACCGTTAGAAAATCTATCGTAACCTTTTTTATAATCTCCTGCTAATTGTGGGACTGTATTATTTTCAACATCAATCCTGATTTTATGAGATAAATATCCAAGACCTCCCATTATCACAATTCCGGAATTAGGATTTGGTCCCCAGACCGAAAATAATTTTCCGGCTTTTAAAGAATAATAATTTGCTCGTTCAAACAATTGAATGTTAGCATAAACTCCATTGCCGTCGATTATTTCGCCATTAGAAGTTGATAATTCTGTAAAAAGATTATCTCCGATTTTTACATTACTTCCAAAAAGATAGTCAAATTCCAGACCATAAATCCAGTTGGTATTATCTTTTATTAAGTAACTTACTCCTATTTCTGAATTGCTTCCAAATCTATCAGCAAGATCACCACCGGGAAACTGATAACCATAGAAACCGGTAAACATTGATGTATGAATTGATGAATCCTGCATGCTTGCTTGTGCAGACAACTGATTAGAAATTATTCCAAAACAAAATAATAATAATAATAATATTTTTATCTTTTTCATAATCTTAAATAAACGCAAAGATAGTTAAATGAGTATAAATGCAATGGAAAATTGTATTTTGAATGTTAAAAAATGTCAAAAAAAATGCTTAAATTAATTGTAAATTATATTATATGATTTTCATAATTGATTATTGTGAATTTGAATAAAACTATTACTTTTGTTTCTTATTAAAAAATTACGAATAGTTTTTATGGAACAAATCAGAATGGTTGACCTTAAAGGTCAGTATGAAAAAATAAAAGACGAAGTTAAAGTTGCAATCAACGAAGTAATCGACACGACTTCATTTATTAACGGGCCTGCTGTAAAAGAATTCCAAGAGAATCTTGAAAAATATTTAGATGTAAAGCATGTGATCCCTTGCGGAAATGGAACTGATGCACTACAAGTTGCTATGATGGCTCTTGGACTAAAACCCGGTGATGAAGTTATTACTACTTCTTTTACTTTTATTGCAACTGCTGAGGTTATCTCACTTCTCGGTTTAGTTCCTGTTTTGGTAGATGTTGAGGTTGACACTTTTAATATTAACTCTGAAGCTATCAAAAAAGCCATTACTCCTAAAACAAAAGCAATTATTCCTGTTCATCTTTTTGGACAATGTGCCAACATGGATGATATAATGAAAATTGCCAAAGAAAATAATTTGTTTGTAATTGAAGATGCTTGTCAGGCTATTGGTGCTGATTATATTTTTGATGATAATTCGAAAAAGAAAGCGGGAACAATTGGCCATGTTGGATGTACTTCATTTTTCCCGTCAAAAAATCTCGGAGCTTATGGCGATGGTGGTGCTATTTTTACAAATGATGATGATCTGGCAAAACAAATTAGAAGTATTGTTAATCATGGGATGACAGTTAGATATTATCACGACCATATCGGGGTAAACTCAAGACTTGACAGTATTCAGGCTGCCATTTTAAATATTAAGCTTAAACATCTTGACGAATATGCTGAAGCAAGAAACAACACTGCAGATTTTTATAATGCTGCTTTCGATAATTGTGAGAAATTAACAACTCCTGCAAAATTTAAGAAATCTACACATGTTTATCATCAATATACCTTAGTAACAAAAGATATTGACAGGAAAACACTTCAAGCGTACTTAAACGAAAAAGGTATTCCTGCTATGATTTATTATCCTGTGCCATTGCATATGCAAAAAGCATATCAGGATAAAAGATACAAACAAGGTGATTTCCCTGTTACAGAAAAATTAAGCGATAGAGTAATTTCATTGCCAATGCATACCGAACTCACTGATGAACAATTGAAGTTTATTACTGATTCGGTGCTTGAATTTGTGAATAAATAGTGTTTTCACAAAAATTCAGTATTACTAAAATATTGAAAGGAAGATGGGTTTGAATTAAAATCTAAAATTCAAATTCTGAAATCGCATAATAGTAGTCCTTACTATAGTGTGAATTTTGTGCTTTGATAAAAAATTTGCATATTTGTAATCTTGAAATTCCTGATAATTTTTAATAATTATTAAATGAGTTTAGAAAAGCTTTCGATACTAATTCCTGCATATAATGAAGCAAGCACAATTAGCGAAATACTAAAGAAAG
>CAYOKJ010000082.1:0-13320 GCA_964404485.1 uncultured Bacteroidales bacterium
ACCATTAACAGAATAAATTTCTACTTTATAAACATCCTCTTTTGGAAATGTAATATTTACCACATCAAAAGCAGGATTAGGAAAAACATTCATTTCTTCGTTTAGCGAAAAAGGATTATTAATTCCAACATTTGGTAAACCAGTGATTAAAATATTATCCACTTCCCAAGTTGAAGATTCATCATCTGTTGAAGTATATTTAAAAGCAAGATAAATATCTGTTCCCACAATTCCGGAAAGATCGACATCACCCGAAGCAATCCATGCCCATGAACCCGTTGACAATTCTGCAGTTAAACTAATCCAAACAGCTGAATTTGGGTCGCTGCTACCATCGTAATTATCAGAATAAAATACTTCCAGCATATTACCATCGTAATTCATTGCAGTTGAAAATGTAAAAATTTCATCACCATAAAGATCAAGATTTAAAGAAGGAGAAATCAGCCAATCTTCGTTTTGGTGGCTTCCACCATCGTATCCTGTCATCTTTGCATAAGTGCTGCCACTATTGGATTCCTGATGCCAAACCTGATCACCCGTTACACTGTAATCAGTCCATGTTCCTAATCCATCATTAAAAAATTCGGAATTAATAATTGTGATTCCGGCAGTAGTTGCATTTGCTGAAGAAACTGTCCCATCAGTTTTATAATCAATAAATTCTCCATAATTTGTATATGGATAAATTTGAAAGTAATAAGTAGTGCTTGCTAACAAATTAGTGAAAGAACAAGTTTCAACACTGAAATCAATATTCAGGCAAGCAGTACCATCGAACAATATCGGATCATCAACAATTGGTGTTCCATCAATAGGAGGGACAAAATCATCTTCGTCACTTGCAAATATCAGATATCCATCAGGAAGCTGGTCTCCTGTTGCATCAGTCCAAGTAACATCAATACTCAAAGTATTAGCTACAGCAACAAAATCTGTTGGATAATTTGAAGGTTCCGGATCCGGTACATAAGTTCCAAGTTCTTGATTATTGTTTAATTCTCCGGCTGTTGCAGTTGCAGGATCAACCCAAATAAACTCACTGTACTGAACACCTGTACCCGAAAGCTGTAGTGATTCAGTAGCAAGAGTAGCACTTCCTTCTTCAACACCAATATCTACAGAAGTCATTCCGTTGGCAGCCCCACCGGTTGCAGTCATTACACCTTCGTAACTAAGGAATTGACCTTCAACAACAGAACCCTGATAATCCAATGACACGCCATCAGGTGCACCATTTTGAATACCATTCTCTGGAAATATAAAATAGTAAAAAGTATAGTTTCCAACGGTAGCTCCAACTGTAAATAAGTCTAATGCTTTTGAATCGTAAACATCACCATTATTTCCGTTATAAAGGGATACTGAAAAATCTGCAAGGACATAAGTACCCTGATTTTCAATAACAACTTCTATCATTTCATTTTCGTCGGATCCGCCATTATCATAATGGATTTCGTTTATCCATGTATTTTGTGCATGGATATTTAAGCTTCCCAGAAATAAAATTCCTAAAGAAAATAATAAGATTTTGTAAATTTTTTTCATAATAATAGTATTTAGTTTAACATTGATTTGTTTTCCACAAAGGGTCAACTAAATTACTATTCTCATTTTACTTAATTCAAATTAAAATCATATTAGTTATTAACAAACATGATAAAACAAGTAACATTTTCAGCAATCAATACATATATAATGCAAAAAACCTCCGGCAAATTACCAGAGGTTTAATAATTTAATAAAATAAATTTTTATTTATTTTTTATCGTCGTCGTCAACTTCTTCAAAATCAACATCAGTAACTTCATCATCACCTGATTTTCCGGCCTTAGGATCAGGACCGGGTTGTCCTTGTGTTTCTTGTCCCTGAGTTTGTTGCTCCTGAGTAGCTTTATACATTTCTTCGCTTGCTGTTTGCCACATTTTATTTAAATTTTCCATGGCAGGTTCAATTTTCGAAAGGTCTTTAGTTTTATGAGCTTCCTTAAGTTCATTTAAAGCTTTTTCTATTGGTTCCTTTTTGTCAGCAGGAAGTTTATCTCCATAATCTTTTAGTTGTTTCTCTGTTTGGAAGATTAATGCATCTGCACTGTTGAGTTTATCAATTTCTTCTTTTTGTTTTTTATCAGCGTCAGCATTTCTTTCAGCTTCTTCTTTCATTTTTGCAATTTCATCATCACTTAGTCCTGATGAAGCTTCGATTCTAATATTTTGAGATTTTCCTGTTGCATTATCTTTAGCAGAAACATTTAAAATACCGTTTGAATCAATATCAAAAGTTACTTCAATTTGAGGAATACCTCTCGGTGCAGGTGGAATTCCATCAAGATGGAAACGACCTAAACTTTTATTTTGATTAGCCATTGGCCTCTCACCCTGAAGTACATGAATTTCAACTGAAGGTTGATTATCCGCAGCAGTTGAGAATGTTTCAGATTTCTTTGTAGGAATAGTGGTATTTGCATCAATCAAACGAGTCATAACGCTACCAAGAGTTTCAATACCAAGTGAAAGAGGAGTTACATCAAGTAACAAAACATCTTTAACTTCACCAGTTAAAACACCGCCTTGAATTGCAGCACCAACAGCAACAACTTCATCAGGATTAACACCTTTAGAAGGTTCTTTTCCAAAAAAATCTTTAACTACTTTTTGAATAGCAGGTATTCTGGTTGATCCACCAACAAGAATTATATCATCAACATCAGAAGCATTAATTCCTGCCTCTTTGAGAGCAATCTTACATGGATTTATTGTATCTTGAACGAGTGAATCAGTAAGTTGATTGAATTTTGCACGAGATAATTTTCTTACTAAATGTTTTGGAATACCGTTAACAGGCATAATATATGGCAGGTTAATTTCGGTTTCGTTAGAACTTGAAAGTTCTATTTTTGCTTTTTCAGAAGCTTCTTTTAAACGCTGAAGTGCCATTGGGTCTTTGCGAAGATCAATATTTTCATCTTTCTTGAATTCTTCTGCAAGCCAATCAATAATTACATAATCGAAATCATCACCGCCAAGATGTGTATTTCCGTTTGTTGATTTTACTTCAAAAACTCCATCACCTAGTTCAAGAATTGAGATATCGAAAGTACCTCCACCAAGATCAAAAACAGCGATTTTAATATCTGATAATTTTTTATCAAGACCGTATGCTAAGGAAGCAGCAGTTGGTTCGTTAATAATTCTTTTTACAGTTAAACCTGCAATTTCTCCGGCTTCTTTTGTAGCCTGGCGTTGTGAATCGCTAAAATATGCAGGAACAGTTATAACAGCATCGGTAACAGTTTGTCCAAGATAATCTTCAGCAGTTTTTTTCATTTTCTGAAGTACCATTGCTGATATTTCTTGTGGAGTATATTTTCTGTCTCCAATTTGTACCCGAGGAGTGTTGTTGTCACCTTTTACTACATGGTAAGGAACTCTTTTTATCTCTTTTTGGGTTTGATCAAAAGTTTCACCCATAAATCTTTTTATGGAGTAAACAGTATTTTCAGGATTTGTAATTGCTTGCCTTTTTGCAGGATCGCCAATTTTACGTTCTCCATTTTCTGTAAACCCAACTATTGATGGAGTGGTTCTGTGTCCTTCGCTGTTTGGAATAACAACAGGTTCGTTTCCCTCCATTACTGATACACATGAGTTTGTGGTTCCAAGGTCAATTCCAATAATTTTTCCCATTACTAATATTTTTTTTATTTATAAATTTTATTTCTGTCTGTCTGTGTCAAAGCTTTTCAATGATTATGCCATCTTTTTTTTATTACTAAATTTTTATTATTTCAATAAAAAACAACAAGCGCAAACACCTTAATACATGCCACTTATAGAATAAAAAAGAATGAAACACCTCTTTTTATAATAAGTAATTACAATTAATAAATTATTTGATTCCTGTCAAAAAAATATGACAAAACGACAGAAAAGGGAGTTTGAGTTTTGGATTTCAGATTTTGGGTTTTGAATAATTCTGAATTAAGTATCAAGTATTTTAAAACTTAATATTAAGTTCTTCCAAGATAGCAACAGATTCGGATTTTAACAGTTTGCTTCTGGTTTTTTGATATCTGCTTGAGAAAATACCAATACCATTTTCAATATTTGTATATTCTGGTTTATCCTGAACAATACTACTTGAGGGTTCATTAACTTCCATGTAAGTATTTAAATCTTCACCCGCAACAGATAAAATAAATTCAACATTCGAAGTCAGACGATAATGTACTCTATCTTCCATTGCCTGGTCATCATAAGGAATATTTTGTGCACATAATAAAAAGAAACTCGCTCCAAAATATAACATTTCCAGTTCTTCACCACCATTAGTATTGCTTGATTTAACTGTTCCAAGTTCCCAATCAATATATTTACATATAGTATCTGCCTGATCAATAAATTTTTCTTTATAATGAAACCTGATAACAACTTCGTATCTTATACCATTTTTTGCCGATTCCCATTCAACAGCTTTTTGAGATTCCTCTGTTAGTAATAAGTACGTTCCACCCATTCTTGGTTTTACCAAATTAAAATCGTTAACGAGTTTTGTTTCTGAAGATATTTCCTTTTCAGCATTAATAATTTTTAATTTATAGGTATAATCTTCATTTAAAAGAGCATCTGTTTTATAAAGAACCTGATATGGATTATAAAAGACGCCTTCTTCCTTATTTGTTATTGTGATTGTATCAAGAATAAAAGTGCTAATTTGATTATTACCATCCCACTCTTCGAGTGTAACATTAAGCTCATTTTGGTAATTACTCGAGTCTTCGATTTTTGCCATTATCAAAGTATTTCCTTCACCCAAAAAAGCCTTGTTTATTTTAATATAAGTTGTGCTATCCTGATTTAGTAATCCATAAACAACAGTTACATCTTCATAATCAGCATTTATATTAAAATCGGTTTCACATGAATTAAAAACCAAAAGTGAGGAAAATATCATTAAAATTATTGCGTAACTTTTCATTTTATTGTCTTAAAATAAATACTTTATATCAATTTCTTTATTGCGAATTAATAACGTGCAAAACTAAAAAAATATTTTCTATAATCTCTAATATATATTGCATTATTATAAAATTAGCCAAACCCGAAAAAAAGCATAAAAATATTAAAACGAACTTTACCAAAATACTTAGTAATTAAATTGGCGCAATAAAAATCTCATCTATTTTTTACTCATTCATTATTTGTAAGTTTGCACTATGATTTATCCAAATAATTTCGAAAACAAAATTGGATTTGACAATATCAGGCAACTGATAAAAGAAAAGTGTTTGAGTTCATTAGGCGAAATATTTGTTGACAAGATTACGTTTTCCAGCAATTTTAAATTAGTAAATAAATGGCTGAGACAAGTCAACGAATTTATTTCTATTATTGAGTTGGGCGAAAATTTTCCATCTCAGGATTACTTTGACCTTACTCCCGAATTAAACCGTATTCGATTGGAAGGAACTACTATTGAAATCGAACAACTTTTTAATTTAAAAACCTCACTTTACACAATCTTTAATTGTTTAAATTTTTTAAATAAATCTGCGAGTGATAAATATCCGTTTTTAAAGGAAACTGCATCAAATATTTTTCTTGAAAAAGAAATATTGATAAGAATTGAAAGCATTATCGATTATAAAGGAGTTATTAAAGATAATGCATCTCCTCGGCTCAAAGAAATAAGAGCGGAACTAATAAAAAAACTCAGGAACATTGACAAAAAGCTTCAGCTAAGCATAAAATCTGCAAAAAAAGAGGGTTGGATCGAAACTGATGCTGAACCGACCATAAGAAACGGAAGGTTGGTAATTCCGGTTTCAGCAACAAATAAGCGAAAAATAAAAGGTTTTATCCATGATGAATCTGCAAGCGGCAAAACTGTTTTTATAGAACCTGCTGAAGTATTTGACACTAATAACGAAATTCGGGATCTTGAAAATGCCGAAAAGAGGGAGATTGTAAAAATTCTAAGTGAGATTACTATTTTAATCCGTCCCAATATTGACTATCTGGAAAAAGCCTATAATTTTTTGGGGTTAATGGATTTTATTAGAGCAAAAGCTAAATTTTCATTTGATATTAATGCTTGCATTCCTGCAATAAAAAATCAAGCTATAATTAACTGGAATAAAGCAGTTCATCCTTTGCTATTTTTATCACATCAAAAACAAAAAAAGGAAGTTATTCCATTTGATCTTGAGCTCAACAATGAAGAAAGAATACTCATTATTTCAGGGCCAAATGCAGGAGGGAAATCCGTCTGTTTAAAATCTGTAGGCCTTATTCAATACATGCTTCAATGCGGACTAGCAATTCCTATAAACAGAGATTCTCTTACAGGAATTTTTAATAATATTTTTGTTGATATTGGTGACGAACAATCACTGGAAAATGATTTGAGTACTTATAGTTCTCATTTATTAAATATCAAGCATTTTGTAAATAATTCGAACCCGAAAACACTTTTTTTAATTGATGAATTTGGAACAGGAACCGAACCTCAATATGGTGGAGCCATTGCCGAATCGGTACTCGAAGAGCTTAATAAAAACAAAGCATTTGGAGTAGTTACTACTCATTATTCGAATTTGAAGTTACTCCCTGAGAAAAATGCAGGTATTTTTAATGGAGCTATGCTTTTCGATTCTAAAATTATGAAGCCTTTATATAAGTTAAAAGCAGGAAAACCGGGCAGCTCTTTTGCTTTTGAGATTGCCAGACAAATTGGTTTTCCCGAAAGGATATTAAAAAGTTCTGCAAAAAAAACAGGCACAACTCAACTCGATTTCGACTCACAGCTTCAGCAACTTGAAATTGAAAAAGCAGAAATAGAAAAAAAACATATCCAACTAAAAGTAGCAGATGATTTATTATCGGAATTAATCGAAAAACACGACAAACAAACAAAGCAACTCAAGATTTCAAAAGAAGCGATAATAACAAAAGCTAAAAACGAAGCTATTGAAATAATTGAGGGCTCTAACAAATTGATAGAAAATACTATTAAAGAAATCAGGGAAAGTCAGGCAGATAAAGAAAAAACTAAAAAGCTAAGAGAAAAAATCAAAGCCCAAAAAGAAAAAATTATCTCTAAAGAGAAAAATCAGAAAGGTAAAAAGCCACAAAAACTACAAGAAGAAAAAACTGATTCAAAACTATCGAAAGGCGATCATGTAAAAATAAAAGATCAAAATATGGTGGGTGAGATTACTAATATTTCTGACACTTTTGCCATGGTTTCTTTTGATACATTTACAATCAGATCATCGATAGAAAACCTTACAAAAACAAGCAAACCCCAAACTTTAAAACATTCTACAAAATCAAAAAGAGCTGCTTCTTCATTTATTAACGCAAAAATGTCGGATTTTAAATTATCCATCGACGTAAGAGGAAAACGAGTTGAAGAAGTAATTCCAATCATTAATAATTATCTCGATGACGCTATTTTACTAAACACTTCAGAGATTTCAATTCTTCATGGAAAGGGAGACGGTATTTTACGAAAAGTAATCCGAGAACATCTTTCATCAATAAAGGAAATTAAAAAACTTGTGGATTCAGATCCCGACAAAGGTGGTAGCGGAATTACAATAGTTAGTTTCAGTTAAAATATTCAAAGAGGGTATCCAAAAATTTCCAAAATTGTAACATTTATCATTCCTTATATATGTGTGTACTTTTAGACACTTTCTTTTACAATTTCTCGAATTCCAACTTTATTTTCTTAGTCAGTTTCTCAACTATCAAATTATACGAATCATCAATTAAAGTTTTAACAAAATCATCATGCAAAGTACCATCCATCAAAACAGTATTCCAATTTACTTTACTCATATGATAACCAGGAATTATTGCCGGGTATTCTTCTCTTAAACTAAATGTTTTATCAGTATCGCATTTCAAATTTACTCTTGGTTCACCATTCAAACTTGCAAGAGCAAACATTTTTCCCATCACCTTAAAAACCAAAGTAACTTCATCGAAAGGGAAACTTTCTGTAGTTCCCTTTTTCGACATACAATAATCTCTAATTTCTTCAATGTTCATATTTTTATAGTTTATAATTTTTTCTACAAAAATTTAAATATAAATCCTATTTTGTTAAAATTACAACTTCTTTTTCGAAGGAAACCAATATAATTTGTTTTTGCATAAAAATGTTTAACTTTGCCGCATGGATGAAAGGTATAAATATACCGATCATCCATATTACTTTTTAGAGGTAATTATTTGATTTTGTAAATATTAATAGTAATAAATGAATTATTTAGTTTTATTTTATAACAGATTACATTAATAAAGCAAACAATTATTATGGCAGAGCAAAGAAAAACCAGCGACCTTAAAAAAAGAATGCATGATGCATTAAAAGGTGGTGGTGACAAAGCTATTAAAAAGCAAAAAGCAATTGGAAAACTCACAGCTCGTGAGAGAATTCTTGCAATTGTAGACACTAATTCATTTCATGAGTATGATCTGTTTGTTGAACATGCAGCAAAAGATTTTAACATGGATAAAAAATACCTTCCGGGAGATGGAGTAATTACCGGAACAGGAATGCTCAGCGGGCATCCTGTATGTATTTATGCTCAGGACTTTACGATAGCCGGCGGTTCATTGGGATGGATGCATGCCAAAAAAATTACCAAAATTATGGATCATGCCATGAAACTTAAAGTACCGATTATCGGAATCAACGATTCGGGTGGAGCCAGAATTCAGGAAGGAGTGAACTCACTTGCAGGCTATGGCGAAATTTTTTATCGTAATACAAAGGCATCAGGATTTATTCCACAAATATCGGTAATACTTGGACCATGTGCTGGTGGAGCAGTTTATTCGCCCGCCTTAACTGATTTTGTTTTTGTTGTTGAAGGAATCTCAAAAATGTTCATCACCGGGCCGGAAGTTATTAAAACTGTTCTTGGAGAGGAAATATCGATGGAAGAATTAGGAGGAGCGAGAGTACACTCCGAAATTACCGGAAATGCTCATTTTTACGCCAAAAGTGAAACAGAATGTTTTGATCAGATAAAATCGCTTATTAGTTTTATCCCTTGGAATAATTCTAAAAAAGCCGATAATTATCCTAAAAAAGGACCAAAATCAAGAAAATACAAAGTTGACAATATTATCCCTACCGACCCAAAACAACCTTACGATGTAAGAAATATTATTAAAGCATTATGTGATGATTCCGAATTTTTGGAAATACATGAGTTATTTGCTGCTAATATTGTAATTGGTTTTGCACGTATGAAAGGTGAAACTGTTGGATTTGTGGCAAATCAGCCTAATGTTCTTGCAGGTGTTCTTGATGTTGATTCATCTGATAAAGCTGCAAGATTTATTCGTTATTGCGACTCATTTAATATTCCATTAGTAACACTTGTTGACCTTCCTGGATATCTTCCGGGAATTGATCAGGAACATGCAGGAGTAATTCGTCACGGAGCAAAATTACTTTATGCATATTCTGAAGCAACAGTACCAAAAATTACCGTTATTTTAAGAAAAGCTTATGGCGGTGGATATATTGCAATGTGTTCTTCTCATTTAAAAGCCGATTTTGTTTTCGCATGGCCATCAGCTGAAATTGCAGTTATGGGACCAGAAGGAGCAGCAAATATTATTTTCAGGAAAGAAATATTAAGTGCAAAAAATCCTGATGAAATGAGAAAGAAAAAAGTGAACGAATACCGAAAGAAATTTGCTAATCCCTACGTAGCAGCTGCTTATGGCTATGTTGATGCAGTTATCGAGCCAAAAGAAACTCGAAAAATGCTTATTCATGCTATTGAAATTTCTTCAAATAAAAAAGAAGTTCGTCCGGAAAAGAAACATGGTATTCCACCATTTTAATCATTTATAATATCTCGTTTTTAAATTTTTAAATGTTGAAAGATTTCACAAGCCATGAAAAAACAAGAAAAAAAAATCAGATATAAAACCATAAATGTTGATAATATTAAATACAGAACATTATTAACAAAAAAGTTTAAAAATCGAAAACCTTATAAAAGGCCGGAGCTAAATATTATTAAAGCTTTTATCTCAGGAACTATTCAAAATATTTATGTCAAAACCGGAGATAAAATTACAGCCGGTGATAAACTTGTAATTCTAGAAGCAATGAAAATGCGAAACGATATCATTGCTCCTATAGATGGAATTATAAAAAATATTAATGTTAAAGTTAACGAGAAAATCATAAAAGGTACTGTAATTATTGAGCTTGATAATTAATTGCGTAATTATTTACTGAATTTCCCTGCTTAGTTTTTATATCAGGACAGTTTTTTTATTTTCACATTTATCAATGTTCCATTAAATTCGGGGTGAATACAATAAAACCAAAGTTCGAACTAAAGAAAATATAAGGAAGAATAGTTTTAATAAAAACCACTAAAATCAATAGAAAATAAAAACTCCGCTTTGAGTATTTTTTGTGCAGGTAAATAAATACTTCTTATCCCGGCATCAATTAAAAACGGGAAGTTAAATAAATGGAAATCGCTTGTAAACTCCGCCCCGCATGAATTATAATCATTTTTTATTTCTCCAAGGAAACCAATCGCCTGATCATAAAATAAATTCAATTTTACTCTCTTAAAATAAATTAACTGACCAATTCCAAAGTCAGGATAAAACAATGGAAATTTGTAATTAACTGCAAAACTGTACAATTCATCATCTGCCATAAGAATAAATCCACGAGGGTAATTTGCAATATTCTTAAAAGTGTAATCTTCTTGTTTCTTTTTGTGATATCCAAAATATAATTTTGCTCCATGATGTTTGAAAAGCACCGGAAAGTAAAAATTCCCTGCAACTCCAAGAATATTACTTTTGGTATTACTAAAAGGGGTATTCGAAAATCTAAAATAAAACACCTGTCCCCATTGAGGAAACATATCTTTCGCTGAAGTTTTTAATGTGTTGGAAAAATATAAACTATAATCAATAGTGTTGATATTGTTATTTATAAATTCAACTGGAGAAAAGTCGGACATTTTAAGAAATTTCTGTGAAAAAAATATGCCCGGCTGAATCCACCTGAAATATTTCCCACTCGATAAATTTAATGGAAGATAAGCTCCAAGTCTGACATTTTTTTCCTGCCACGAATAGTCAGTTTCAATATCCAAAGAATCCGTAAAAACACCCCATCTTTTCCCATTATCAACATGCAAATCCAAAACCGGATACCACCCTTTATAAGTAAAATCTGCATAATACTTCCCGTACTTCTCGTTAATATCATATTCATAGCCCAAAGTTGTGAAAGCTGTACTAAGTTTGTTTTGCGACATAATACTTGCTCCGGGTTTAAAGCTAGTGTTATTTACATCAATGGAAACCGGAGCCCATGAATGAAAATTAAATAAGTTCGAAATTCTGGAATAACTTTTTACTTCATATTCCTTTTCGGGAATGCTGTCAGAGTTTAACACCCAGTTTTCTTCTTTTGAAATACTTTCGAAAAGCTTTAATGAATTATCCTCGATTCTTTCCAGTGGTTCCCATTTATCAGGGTCTGCTTTTGCTTTAACAATTTGATAACCTCTGCTTGAATAATTAGAAAAAATAAGGCTTTTTTTGTTCGGAGAAACCGCTACATCCCTTGCTCCATAACGAGTTGAGCTTACTCTAAATATTTCCTCTGACAAAGTGTCGATAGCATAAATATTATCAATTCCTGAAAAAGCCCCAGTAAATAAAATGTAGCTTTTATAAAAAACCGGAGTTGATATTTCTGTATATTTATAAGGTGTTATTGTTTTTATTAATGATGTTTTTAAGTCAAGAATAGAAATGCTTTTCCCTTTTTTGTTCATTGTCATGAAAACAATTTTCTTACTATCGTAAGACCATGAAGGCGTAATGATAAATGAATTATCTTTTGTTGTAAATTTCTTTAAAACATTACCATTTTCAGGGTCGAGCAATACTAAGGAATAATTATTATTTTTCGACACTTCAACAGCAGAAATATATTTACCATCCGGTGAAAAGGAAGGGGCAAAATATCTGCTTTTTCTTGTCAGTTTTTTTGTTCGTTTAGTTTTTAGATTATAAATTTTTATAATGGAATAATTCCTGTTTTGCCAGCGTACATCATAAGTTTTTTCTGCCCAACAAATTTTATTATCCGAATAAGATAACATTTCATGAAAAGTTATTCCCGGAGTAAAAATCTTTTTTTCTTCTCCGCTTTTGTCAATAATCACAAAACGTGTAATATCATCAATCCCCGTTTTCTCAGCAAGAATTTTATCATCATCAATAAAAGCCCCTAATTTATAATTGGTATAATATTTTTCGTTATCAGGATTAATGACATCGTAAAAACTATATTTTTCTTTTATTGATTGAGTTTCCCATCCTGCTTCAAGTTCATTGATGGTATTATTGTAAAGCTTTCGTTTTGTAAGTCCTGTAATATTTTTTATTCCTTTTGAAAAAGGAGTAATAATAAATGGATATTTACCCACAGTATTCAAAGCTGAATTCCATAAATTCATTCCGTAAATTTTTCTTGACTGAGCGACAAGATTATATCCTAAAATATAATAATCAGGAATAAAATCCTTGAATGAACCAAGAGTAGCTTTGGTGTATGAATATTTTCCTTTCTCAAGAATCTGCGCTCTCAATGGCATAGAAAATTGAGGAACTCTTCCGCGACCTGATTTACTAAGGGCGGTTTCTGTACAAACAGCGTCACCTTCGGTAAACCACATCGGGACAAACAAGCCGGTAATTGCAATATTCCCTTGCTGTCCGAGTAAATATGTTAAAAATTTAGTGAAACCCTGATTGATTTTTTTAAACTGCTCAATGTGCCGGTATTCATGAATTGAAAGCTGTTCAAGCCAGGGTTGCGAATAAATATCCTGCGGTGGACAAGTAAAAAGCTCTATTCGTTTTGGAGCTAAAGAAGCAAAAGCATTTGATGTTACCAGTTGGTTATGCAGAATAATTGTAGTCTTATCAGCCTTAATATTTAATGATGCGGCTGTCTTATTTTTTGTAAATTCTAAGGTATTGCCAAGATATTGAGCTTGTTTTATAAAGTTTTCCGGAAAGATAATTTTAAAGCTTTCGGTTTTTATCATTTTCCATTTCGTGCAAAATGGATCCTGACCTGAGCTGAAATACTGAGAAAAAGCATTGCTTTTGAAAAACAGAAATATAAAAATACAAAAGATTATTTTACTGATTTTCATTTGGTGAAATTAATTTAAACAATAATAAACCTGTTGCTTTTCACTTTCTAAATTTATGTGGTTTTTTCTTATTGGGTTT
>CAYOKJ010000083.1:0-13122 GCA_964404485.1 uncultured Bacteroidales bacterium
AAAAATATCTAACTATTAATATAAATTGTTGTCTGGTTTTTGCGCAGTCTGACGGCAGCCATACTCTTTGACAGGTTTTGGTTGTACGGTGGGCTTTTTGAGCAACTTGGCAATGTGTATGGTTGCGAAGGGTTGCATTATGGGCTTGTCCCAGTCTAGCCTTATTTTAAACAAGGACAGAAGGTGTTTCGGTGAAAAGAGCGAAATGCTGATACTTGACGAACCGCCTCGCCTATGGCGAGATGGTGTGAGAGGCGCACTGGCGATCATTTGGTCGTCATCCACCTATTCGATTATCTGCTTTTTTTTAGCTCATTAATCCATTCTATTTTCTCTTTTAATTCTATCCCTAAAACAAAAAATATAATACCGAAAATGATTAAAACTATTGTGCGAAGTACACGAAATATATGATAATCTGGAAATAATTCTTGTAATACAGATAATTCTTCCTCAGAAATGATGAAAAAACTTAATTCTCTAACTAAGGTTTTTTTCTTGTTAGTATAAGTCTTACTTTTTGAATACTCTGGATATATAAATATCATACTTGCTTTCGCTGTTACTTTTGTATGTAAACACTCAGAATTTGGAGTTGGAATATAGATGCTAAATGAAGGTGTGACAATGTCTCCATGTCCTAAAGATATCTTTTCTCCCCAAACTTTATCTTTTGTAGAACCTGTAAATTTGTTCTCTGTAAAACAGTAACTTATTTGCTGAGGCATATGGATTTCAGATGCTATTATCTCCAGCTTTGGATTTTCACCCCTCCAATATTCTCCTAGTGTTTTTTCTTTATTAAACAATATTTCCCATTCATTTCCATTTGGCAATGCTTTGATTTTATCTTTAGGAGAAAATATATTTTCTGATCCTGCACTGTAACTCTTGATAATCTCTTTAGGGACTCCATTTTCAATTAGAGCTTGAACACTCTCATTCAATAACACATTATCAAACTTTTCTACAGGAGGTATTATTTTATAGAGTATAAAAACTATTACTAGACAAATAATTACAATAACTATATCGCGAATAATTATTTTTTTCATTCTTATTAGATTTGTACAATTTTAATTTTCTTGCTAACCATTATTTTCTTTATTAAGCCGTTCCTTACAAAATTGCAGGTAACTCCTAAATATCCACTACACAAAACGAGTTATTTCACCTTTGTAATCTGTAGTGTATTTTGTTAAAATACTGATTAATAATATTTTTGTATTTAGAAGATATTGTTTCATAATTCTGTTCTTCAAATATACAAAAATATTTTATTGCGTTGTATTTGTTTTCCAATAAGCATCTTCATCTTCATCGTTGTCTTCATTTTCATCCTCAATATCCCATGAGTATAGTTTCCGTTGCGGTCCTTCTTTTCTGTAAAATATTGCTAAGACCACTCCTGAGATCAATCCCATAAGATGACCTTCCCAGGAAATATTTTTAAATGGAAAAAAATCAGGAAAGATACCCCAGATTAAACTTCCATAAAAAAATGCAACGAAAAAAGTAATTGCCATCAGATGTGGGTTTTTTCTTATCATGCCGCTAACAAATAAAAATGAGGCAAGTCCGTAAACTATTCCGCTGGCTCCGATATGCCAAGCACCGCGGGCACCAAACCAAACCCATATTCCTGTTAGTATGTAAATCAGAAAAAAAACTTTGTATGATATCTTTTTATAAAAATAAAACAAGCAAGTACCCAGAATCAAAAAAGGAAATGAATTTGAAATTAAATGAGAAAAGCTTCCGTGAATAAATGGTGAAAATATTATACCTGCCAAACCTTCAGCTTTTAATGGAAATATTCCTAAAAATACTAAATCAACATTAAAAATGATTTCTATGATTTTGACAAGCCACATTAAAAAAAGAAAAAATGCCGGAAATATCAAGCTGTGTATGAGTTTTCTTTTTTCAGTGTTCATTTATTTCAATTTTACAGATTGCTAATATATCAAATCTTATTCCAAATATTTTGGTTTTGGAAAAATAATAGTGGTAAATGAGAGAATTCTTAAATGAATAAAACATCTCCAACCAATTACAAATTTAAACATCGTAGCCCGATATAGGTTCTTATTACGACTATATATCTCTAAGCTATACACAGGTCACCAAAACACATTTCATTAAAAAACTGTATGCAAAAAAATAAATTTTGTTGCACAATGTATTTTCTTTTATAATTTTGATGATTATTGTTATAATTCAATTTAAAGAATTTGATTATGAAAATGTCCCCACTTAATGCAATTTCACCTGTTGATGGAAGATACCATAAAATTACTGAGTTGCTTGCAAATTATTTCTCTGAATCAGCCTTAATAAAGTACCGTATTTTTGTTGAGATTGAGTATTTTATTGCTTTGTGTGAGTTACCTCTTACACAATTAAAGAATTTTAAAAAAGATAAATTTGATGATATTAGAGCCATCTCAAAGGCATTTTCTTTTGAGGATGCAGAGAGAGTCAAGAAGATTGAAAAGACTACAAACCATGATGTAAAATCTGTTGAGTATTTTTTGAAGGAAAAATTTGATGAACTTGGTCTATCTGAATTTAAAGAGTTTATTCATTTTGGATTAACTTCTCAAGACATTAATAATACTGCTGTTCCTTATTCAATGAATCTGGCTTACCATGATATTATTATTCCTGAGTTTAATAATTTGATTGACGTTTTAACAAAAATTTCTAAAAAATGGGAAAATATTCCTATGTTGGCACGAACACATGGTCAGCCTGCATCACCTACTCGTCTTGGAAAAGAAATTTATGTATTTGTTGATCGTTTAAAAGATCAAATAAAACTTCTTGAAACTGTTCCGTTTTCTGCAAAATTTGGTGGAGCTACCGGAAATTTCAATGCACATAAAGTTGCTTATCCTAAAATCGACTGGATAAAATTTGCAAATAACTTTCTTAATAATAGTCTGGGTTTATCAAGACAAAAAGTTACAACACAAATCGAACATTACGATGATGCAGCTGCCTTTTTTGATAATCTGAAAAGAATAAACACAATTCTTATAGACTTGAATCGTGATATTTGGGCTTATATTTCAATGGATTATTTTAAACAGAAAATTAAAGAAGGTGAAGTTGGTTCATCAGCCATGCCTCATAAAGTTAATCCTATTGATTTTGAAAATTCGGAAGGAAATCTTGGAATTGCAAATGCAATTTTTGAACATCTTTCAGCAAAATTGCCGATATCGAGATTACAGCGCGATTTAACCGATTCTACTGTTACCAGAAATATTGGAGTGCCTATAGCTCATACTCTTATTGCGATAAAATCTATTTTAAAAGGTTTAGGAAAGCTTGTAATTAATAAAAATAAAATTAAAGCTGATCTTGAAAATAATTGGGCTGTTGTTGCTGAAGCTATTCAGACTATTCTAAGAAGGGAAAAATTTCCAAACCCTTATGAAGCATTGAAAGACCTGACAAGGAAAAACGAAAAAATTACAAAAGATTCTATTCATAATTTTATTGATAGTTTGGATGTGTCTGCTAAAATAAAAACTGAATTGAAGAATATCACTCCTGAGAATTATATTGGAGTTGATTCTTTTTAATATTTTAGATTTAGTTTGTAAAAAGTAATATTTACACATTATTTTATTTAAGCATTTAATCATTTTTCTATAAAAGAATTAAAAATAATAAAGTAAACTATGAAAGTAAGTGGGTTCTCATTTATCAGAAACGCAATAAAATATGATTATCCAATTGTAGAGTCAATAAAATCAATTCTGCCAATTTGTGATGAATTTGTAATTGCTGTTGGAGAATCTGATGACAAAACCAAAGAATTGATTCAATCAATAAACTCGCCAAAAATAAAAATTATTAATACCGTTTGGGACGATTCATTGAGGAAAGGAGGGGAGGTGCTGGCAAAAGAAACTGATAAAGCTTTTGCTGAAGTTGCTGAAGATTCTGATTGGGCATTTTATATTCAGGGCGATGAGGTAATACATGAAAAGTATCTTGATGAGATAAAAAATAAAATGCAAAAATTTAAGGATGATAAAAAAGTTGAAGGGCTTTTATTTAATTATATTCATTTTTATGGTTCTTATGATTTTATTGGAGATTCGAGAAAATGGTATCGACGCGAGGTAAGGATTGTTAGAAATGATAAATCAATTCATTCGTTTCGTGATGCCCAGGGTTTCAGGAAAAATAATAAGCTGCTTAAAGTAAAACAAATCGATGCAAAAGTTTACCATTACGGCTGGGTTAAACATCCTGAAATTCAACAGGCAAAGCAAAATAATTTTCATCTTCTTTGGCATGATAAAAGCTGGATAGAGAAAAATATTGACAATAATACTGAATTTGATTATTTAAATATTGATTCTCTTAGACAATTTGAAGGTGAGCATCCAGAGGTTATTAAAAAAAGAGTATTAGATAAAAATTGGACATTTTCTTTCGACTCGTTACAAAAATGTTTTAGCCATAAATTAAAATTTCTAAATTTTGTTGAAAAAAAAACCGGCTGGCGTCCTGGTGAATATAAAAATTATCGGTTGATTTAGGATATATTTTTCTATTTTTGCCAAAAAATATTTAAGCATTGTAGCATTTTATCATTATAAATAAATTTTTTAGTAGTAGTATAAAATAATAATTTAAAAATTAATTTACAGTAAAACCAAATTAATAACGAAATGGATTTAAGCGAAATATTGTCAATAACAGGTAAGCCGGGCTTATATAAAATGATAGCCAAATCAAAAAATGGTTTGATTGTTGAATCATTGATTGACGGAAAAAGAATATCTGCTTTTTCACACGAAAAAATTTCATCTCTTGAAGAAATAAGTATCTTCACTGAAACAGAAGATATTCCAATAAAAGATGTTCTTAAAAAGATTTTTGAGAAAACGGAGGGTAAAGAAACTATTGATTCAAAATCTCTAAATAGCAAACTCAAAGATTTTTTTGAAGATATTGTTCCTGATTATGACAAAGATAGGGTTTATGTTTCGGATATTAAGAAAGTTTTGAAATGGTATAATTTGCTTTTGCAAAAAGAACTCCTTGATTTTACGGAAGTAGATAAAAAAGCCGATGTTAAAGATGATGTGACTAAGGATGTGCAGGAAAAGGAAAAAGAAGTTGATAAAGAGAAAGACGAAGAAAGTAAATAATTAATATTAAGTCCGTCAATTGACGGACTTTTTTTTAATTTTAGCATCAAAAAAGGAATAGTGGAGATAAAGGATTATTGGAGTACTGGAACATCCACATTATATTTTTACACCTCTATTCTGCATATACCAATATTTAAATTGGCTAATAATTTGTATAAAGAGAATAATTATTTAGAAGTAAAATTGTGAAGAAAATTATAGACTTTAAAGTTTCTGATATCAAATGGCTGAGTAATGATACTTATTTACTTGATTTGTTTTCAGAAGAAAATTTACCTGAAATACTTCCCGGAAGCTTTGCAGAGATTAAGATTAACAAAGCTGGTGGAGTATTTTTGCGTCGTCCTTTTTCGATTCATGACGTTGATTATGAAAAAAATATTATCAGCTTTTTTATTAAAATTGCAGGAAAGGGTACAAGTCATCTGGCAAAATATAAAGAGGGGGACAAGGTGAATGTTATTCTTCCTCTCGGCAATTCTTTTTCCTTTCCGGAAGAAAACGAAGTATTGTTAATAGGGGGAGGATCAGGCATTGCTCCTTTGAAAATAATGGGAAAACAATTTCAGAAAAACGGTGCTAGTCCGACGTTTTTAATTGGAGGGAAAAGCAAAAATGATATTTTTCTTGTTGATGAACTAAGTAAATATGGAGAGGTTTTTATTACAACAGAAGATGGTAGTTTGGGTGAAAAGGGATTTGTAACTCATCATTCGGTTTTTGATTCCGGGGATTTCAAATACAAAAAAATATACACCTGCGGACCTGAACCGATGATGAAAACAATTGCAAAATTTGCTTCAGAAAATAATATCGAATGTGAGGTTTCTCTCGAAAATACAATGGCTTGTGGTATTGGAGCTTGCTTGTGTTGTGTAGTGGATACAAAAGAAGGAAATAAATGTGTTTGTACCGATGGTCCGGTATTTAATATAAAAGATTTAAAATGGCAGATCTGAAAATAAAAATCGATAATCTTGAACTTAAAAATCCTGTTACAACAGCATCAGGAACATTTGGTTCAGGACAAGAATATTTGGATTTTATCAATCTTAATAAACTTGGAGGGATATTTGTAAAAGGTATTACATTAAAAAATCGTGAAGGAAATCCTTATCCTCGAATGGCTGAAACAGCCTCGGGAATGTTGAATGCAGTTGGTTTACAAAATAAAGGTGTGGATTATTTTATCGATGAAATATTTCCTGTTGTTAAGAAATACGATACTCAGATTATTCCAAATGTTAACGGTTCGTCAATTGAGGAATATATTGAAGTAACTGAAAAACTTAACTCTATCGAAGAAATAAATGCAATAGAATTAAATATTTCTTGTCCAAATGTTAAGGAAGGTGGAATGGCTTTTGGAGTAAAAAAATCATCTGTAATAGCTGTTACAAAAGCAATCAGGAGAGTTTATGATAAAACACTTATCGTGAAATTATCTCCTAATGTAACTGATATTGCAGAAATGGCAAAAGCCGTTGAAGACAACGGTGCTGACGCTGTTTCTCTAGTTAATACTTTTCTTGGGATGGCTATAGATTATAAAACCCGTATGCCAATTTTGTCAACAATTACAGGAGGATTATCCGGTCCTGCAATAAAACCCATAGCTCTAAGAATGGTTTGGCAGGTTGCAAATGCTGTAAAAATTCCTGTTATTGGTATAGGTGGAATAATGTGTGCCGGAGATGCTATAGAATTTCTTCTTGCTGGAGCAAGCGCTGTACAGGTTGGAACCGCAAATTTTATCGATCCACAAATTTCTGTTAAAATAATTGATGGTATAAATAATTATCTAGACGAAAATAATTTTTCCTCTGTTAAGGAAATTATTGGAGGGATGATTAGTGAAATTTAAAACGATAAAAATCCAATATGCCTGTGCGGATGGAATTAGTAAATTGCAAAAAACAATAAACCTGCCTTATTTTTCAATAAAGACAGGTTAGGTTAAAAATATTTCAGAAAATAAATTATTGTTTATTCTTTTTTTAAAGTTGATATTTCACTTTTCATAAGTTTAATATCACTTTTCATAAGTTTTGTTTCATTACTCATGTCTTTATTTTCTTTTTCAAGCTTTGTGATTTCCTCACTTAAGCTGGAATTTTTATTTTGTAGATTATTTATTGTAATCAGATAACTAACAATCTTTTGGTTTAATATCTCGAAATTATTTTCTTTTTGTGCCATAATTATAAATTTAAAGGATTCAATAAGTTTGTCTGTTAATAGTAAATATATATTTTTTGGCCTGTTAAAATAAAATCAGGGTCAATGATATCGTTATCACAAGCAAGTTTGGGAAACATATCTCCACTGCCAAAATATTTTTGTGCAATTATCGATAAAGTTTCATTGTTGCTGACAATATGGACTTTGTTTTTTACTTTTTCTGCTTCAACAACAGTTGTTTGAATTTCTTTGATGTTTTCTTTTAGAGTAATTATCAAAGTGTTGTTTTTATCAATTTGATTTGTTAATTTATTGATCTCAGTTTTAGCCTGTAAAGTTTCGTTTTTTGCAGTTTTAACTTTGTTGTTAAATGAAAAATAGATTAAAATACAAGCAACAAGAAAAATAATTGAAATGATACTAAGGATAATCAAAAAGACATTTCCATTTTTCGAACACTTTTTAATTTTTTTAATTGTTTGAAAGGCTTCAAGATCTGCTCCACAATTAGGGCATAGTTTGCTTCCTTCCAAAATTTCTTTGTGATGACATACCGGACATTCCATAATTTTTGGTTTTGGTTAAACATATATTTTAAATTTGAAACACGCAAGATAAAAAAATTCAATGAAAAAGTCAAATATTTTAGAAAGTAATATATAGATGTCATTTTGAATTCATTAACTAAAACAATCAAAAATTGCTTTAGTTATTGAATTTATGAATCTATAAAACTTTAAAGATTTACTTTAAAATTAATTATGTGTTTGTGAAAAAAACTTAGTCTATTATTTTATGTTTTTCATAACCATATTAACTTCATTAGCCATTCTTTGGTTAAAAGTAAATGAGATATTCTGATAATTTATCAGGTCAACAATAGTTCCGATAAGACATAAACCCCCGGTAAAAAGATATAAAATACCCATTCCTATTTGTCCTACCAAAAAGCGTTGTATTCCTGCAACTACAATAAAACCAAGTAAAGTAGTTAGTAAAATAATATTAGGATCTCTACGACGTGAACGGTAGATATTTGCAAAATTCTGAATTTGATTATCGTTATAATCTTTTGTCAAATGTTGTACGTATGCCAGTTCTTGTCCTGTAAGTTCTGGCATAAATTGTAATATGTGTGCCATGTTTTTATGTTTCTAGTTTATAATTTGGTTTATTAGATTGTGTAAATATAGTAATTATTCTGTGCGATAAAATAATTATTGCAACAATTCCAAAAGGATGTGTACTGATTGATCTGGCAAATTCTCCATGAAAAAAAAATGAAATTGCATGTCCGACACCACATCCGGGACAATATTTAAATCCAAGATTATGAAACATACAAAAACTATAATGCTCTCCTGTATCAAAAGTAAGAGCAAGTGATATAAGAGCAAATAACCAGATAAATCCTTCCAGGTTTTTAATAAAGTATTTTATTATTTTATTGAATGAATAATTCAAAATATTGCTTTTAATAATTTAAGCAAATATAATAATAATTGTTTTTTTAAAAAAAAGGATTTCGGTAAACTGTGTATTTAACTCGGTAAAATGAATAGATTGAAAGATGAAAATTTTAATTACTCGATTAATTCAAGATTAAATAATATTTACTTCGGTTTGAAGTTTCACACGAAATTTTTCAAAAACTATTTTTTGAATTTTTTCCATAACGTAAATTATTTCGTCTGAGCTTGCACCTCCATGATTTACAATAACCAATGCCTGATCTTTGTATATTCCTGCATTTCCAAATGTTTTACCTTTCAGTCCGGATTTTTCTATTAACCATCCTGCAGCAAGTTTGTATTTTGAATCAGGTAATTCGTATGCTGGTATTTCAGGAAATTTATTTTTTAGTTTGATAAAAAATTCTTCATCAACGACAGGATTTTTAAAGAAACTGCCAGCACTACCAATTTTTTCAACATCAGGTAATTTGTTTCTGCGTATGTTGCAGATTGCGTTGCTTATTTCTTTAATGCCAGGATTTATAATTCCTGATTTCTCAAGTTCTTGTTTTATGTTTCCATATTCAAGTTTTATTTTTGGATGTTTGTGAAGCTTGAAGGCAACTGAAATGATAACGTATCTATTTCTTAATCTGTTTTTAAAAATGCTGTTTCTGTAACTGAATTCACAATTGCTTTTGGTGAATTTTTTTGTTTCACCGCTTTCAATTTCAATTGCTTGTAGTTCATAAAAAACATCCTTCAGCTCAACACCATAAGCTCCGATGTTTTGTACAGGAGCTGCACCGACAGTTCCCGGAATTAAAGAAAGATTTTCGACACCTGCAAAATTGTTTTCTATACAATAATCAACAAAGTCTTGCCAGTCTTCACCTGCTGATACTTTCACAAAAATATGTTCAGAATTCTCTTTGATTACTCTTTTCCCTTTTGTGTTAATCTTAACAATAATTCCGTCAAAATTTTTTGTAAAGAGAATATTACTTCCACCACCAAGGATAATAAACTTTTTATTTTTCAATATTCCTGATGATATTAGTGATTGTATTTCTTCATCAGAATTAATCTTAACAAATTCCTTTGCCTTTACATCAATTCTAATGGTGTTGTATTTTTTTAGAGATATGTTTTTTTGAATGCGCATTAATTTAAATTTCAAAATAAAATGTTGTTGGTATCAAAATTGTCACAGATTCAATGATTAAGTAATTGATAATTATATGATTATTTTAAAATCTGTAAAATTGTGACATTTGTTTTCGTTTTCTTAACCAAATTAAATAAATTATAACAAAATTTCCTTTTCCAAAAGTAAAATATTTTTATCAAAATGAAGTTTATATCTTAGCGGAGATTTTTTTAATTTAAATATTTTGAAGAAAGTAATTATTTCTGTTACCAATGACCTTGTTACGGACAGGAGAGTTGATAAACATGCAAAAACTTTTGAGAAACTCGGGTTTGATGTTAGAATGCTTGGAAGAGTAAAGAGGGACAGCCTTGCTCTTGTACCCAGATCATATAAAACAAACAGGATGAAATTGCTTTTCGAAAAAGGTCCGCTTTTTTATGCAGAGTATAACATCCGCTTATTTATTTTTCTTTTATTTCATAAAGTAGATCTTCTTTTGTCAAATGATTTGGATACTCTTTTGCCAAATTATCTGGTTCATAAAATTAAAGGTGTGGATATTATTTATGATAGTCATGAATATTATACCGAGACACCCGAACTTGTTGACCGAAAGTTTGTTCAAAATGTCTGGAAAAAAATTGAGGCTTATATTTTCCCAAAATTAAAAGATGTTTTTACTGTTAATAATTCGATAGCAAACTTATTTAAAGATAAATATGGTGTTGATGTAAAAGTGGTGAGGAATATTCCCCCTACACCAAAAATTATTTCCCCGAAAACAAAAAAGGAACTTGGATTGCCGGAGAATAAAAAAATTGTGCTTTTACAAGGATCGGGAATTAATGTTCAGAGAGGTGCTGAAGAATTAATTGAAGCGATGCAATTTGTTGAAAATGCAGTTTTGCTGATAATTGGCGGAGGTGATGTTATCAATGTTTTGAAAAAAATGGTTGTTGATTTGGAAATTAAGGAAATAGTTATTTTTATTCCTCGTATTCCTTTTGACAAATTATTTAATTACACCGTTCATGCTGATTTAGGTGTAACCATAGATAAAGATACAAATATTAATTATCGTTTTAGTTTACCAAACAAGTTGTTTGATTACATACACGCAGGTGTTCCGGTTCTGGCATCCCGCTTGACGGAAATCGAAAAAATAGTTAAAAAATATAATATTGGTGAATTAATTGATAACCATGAAGTAAAACATATTGCAGGAAAAATTTCTGATTTACTTGCAAATGAAAAAAAATTGTTAATGTTTAAGGAAAATACTAATTTTGCTGCAAAAGAACTTTGTTGGGAAAATGAAGAACAACTGTTAATTGATGTTTATAAAACTTATGTCTGAGAAACACATACATATTGTATCGTTTGATATTCCTTATCCTCCCAATTATGGAGGTGTGATAGATGTGTTTTATAAAATTAAAGCATTATTCGATCAGGGTATTAAAATTCATCTTCATTGTATTGAATATCCCGGAAGGGACAGAACTTCTGAGTTAAATAAATATTGCTTTAGTGTAGATTATTACTATCGGAAAACCGGGATTATCTCTGCATTGAGTTGTAAACCTTATATTGTTTGCAGCCGTCGGTCGAGTGAATTACTTAAAAAATTGCAAAAAGATAATTATCCAATTCTTTTTGAAGGCTTGCACAGTTGTTTTTATTTAACTGATAATTCGTTAAAAAACCGAATTAAAATTTATCGCGAAAGCAACATCGAACATCTTTATTATTTTAATTTATTTAAGGTTGAAAAAAATATTTTAAATAAAATTTACTTTTTATTGGAAAGTTGGAAACTGTATTATTTTCAGAAAATATTAAAACATGCCGATTTGATGCTTGCTGTTTCTAAAAAAGATACTGAATATTTGCAGAAAACCTTTCCAAAGAATAAAGTTGTTTATCTTCCGAGTTTTCATGCTAATGAAAATCCTCAAATTATTCGAGGCAAGGGAAAATATGCTTTATATCATGGGAATATTGAAGTTCCTGAAAATGCTTATGCAGCCGAATATTTAATAAAAGAGGTTTTTAAAAATGTAGACATTCCATTGATAATTGCCGGAATGAATCCTCCTGAGAAGATTAGAAAACTGGTTAATAGAAGTAAAAATGTAGAGTTGATTTCCAATCCACATAACGAAAAAATGTTTGAGTTGATTAAAAACGCTCACGTTAATGTTCTTGTTACATTTCAGGCAACCGGATTAAAATTAAAATTGCTGAATACTTTATACAACGGGCGTTTTTGTTTGGTTAACGATAAAATGCTTAACGGAACAGCTTTGCATGAACTATGTGAAATTGCAAATGATTCGAAACAACTGACGGAAAGTTTAAAGAAAATATTTGAATGCTCTTTTGATCAGAAAGATATAGATTTGAGAAATATAAAACTTAACGGACTCTATTCAAATAAGTTAAATGCAGAAAAATTAATTAGTCTCATTTCCTGAACAAGTAATCTTACCATCTTCACATTGTACAATTTTTGAAGGATATTTTTGAATCAGATTATAATTATGAGTTGCCATAAAAACGGCTCTTCCTGTTTTACTGATTTCAATAAGCAATTTCATAATACCGTTTGAAGTGGCAGGGTCGAGGTTTCCTGTAGGTTCGTCAGCAAGGATTATTTCAGGGTCATTTATCAATGCACGTGCAATAGAAACTCTTTGCTGTTCGCCGCCCGAGAGTTGATGAGGCATTTTAAAACCTTTAGTTCCCAATCCAACTTTTGTTAACACATCCTGCATGCGCATTTGCATTTTTCTTTTGTCATTCCAGCCTGTTGCTTTCATAACAAAATACAGGTTTTCACTTACCGAACGGTCTATTAACAATTGAAAATCCTGAAAAACAATTCCTATCTTTCGTCGTAAAAACGGAATTTCTTTGGTTTTAAGTTTTAATAAATTATATCCGGCAACATTTGCTTGCCCTTCGTTAATTGGAAGGTCAGCGTATAAAGTTTTAAGAAGGCTGCTTTTTCCGCTACCGGTTTTCCCGATAAGGAAAATAAATTCGCCTTTGTTGATTTCTAAATAAACATTTGAAAGTACCAAAGTTTCTTTCTGGTAAATTGGTACATTTTCGAGCTTAATAATTGTATCTAATTCCATTTTTGTTTCAT
>CAYOKJ010000084.1:0-6153 GCA_964404485.1 uncultured Bacteroidales bacterium
TTTTTTATTTTTCAGGAGCGAACATTGGATCCCAAGGTGGAAGCAATGTTGGTTCTTGTTTTAATATTTTTAATGTTTTTTTGTCAAGATATTTTTTATTTATAACAAGACGAAACATGTATTCATCAAACCATTCATCAGTCATGGTAAGATAACCTTTATGGCCCCTTTTTAACCCCCAAGAATTTTCAAGCAACCATTGTCAATATTTCCATCTTTATCAATGTTTGCACCTGATAATGTCATTCCATGAGACGAACCGCTATCATGAGTTTTTATTCTTTCTGCTTTTGTCATTCCAAATTTTACACCAAACAAATCATCATAATTGTAATTGTTTAAATCCAGAGTTCCAATATCAGTATTCAATTGTTTTCCTACATCACACGAAAAATACATTTTTTCGTTATTGATAATTGATGCTTTTGCAAATTCTTTAATTTTATCAGATGGAAGATTGATATATTTCCAGTTATTTCCTTCCACAAGATTTCTGTCAAACTCAACTTCATAAAGTTTATTATAAGGTCTGGTTGGGTCATTCATAAACATAACATATTCGCCGAAATCGATACCAATATATTCATTTAGAAATTGTTTCGGAGTATAAGTTTTTTCTTCGCTGATTACTTTATCTGTATTTTCATATTGCCATGTAAATTCTGCTGGTGGTTCGCCAAGAGTAAAAACAAGCATTTTATAAATGTCTGAAAGCATAACTAATTTTTCTTCACGAATTTCATTAAGTTTTTTCCCGTTATTATTCATTTCACGTAGTCGTACGCCGTCTTCTCTAAGCTTGCGTTTTATCATTCGCGACATCCATGAAGTATTACTGCTATGATAAGTTTCAGGCATTGCAGATTTTGGAACCAAACCATATTTTGTTATTATTCCTGCAAATGTAGTCCACTGTCCACCATCATTAATAGGACCTTTAAAAAACCAGTCAACTGTACGATCGTCATCTGCTTTGTCTCTTGTCATGATTATCCCTTCGAGAAAAAGATTTGCTTTTTCAAATTGATCCCAGAAAAAAGAATAATTTTCAGAAAATTCAAATTCATTAAGTTTTAATTTGTTGATGATAATTGGTCGCAATGTATTTAAGCCTGTAAATAGCCAGCACCTGCCTGATGATTTCTGGTTTGTGATGCCTTTTGTTTCAACTTTGTTTGTAAATAAATGATTTACTTTTCCAGCGTTTTCACGATTGATTGCTAGCTTTTTAATTTCATTATTAGATATTGCATTTGTCAACGCTTGGGTTTCAGAATTGCTTTTTACCAAGCTAATAATTTTCTGCATCTCTTTGGAATTTATCCTACCATCTACGTTGGATTGGCTAAATCCTGAAATTGTTATTGCAGAAATTAGTACTGTTGTTAAAATTAATTTTAAATAGTTCATGTTTATTAATTTATGTTTGTAATTACTTTTTATGTTGGTTTTTGATGTTTTGTGTTTTTATTAGTTTTTATTTTTGAAATTTCAAATCTGAATTCAAAAATCTACCCTCCTGATTTCTTCGCTTTATAACCTTCTTTCAAAAGTATCTGTATAATTTTTTCTCTGAAATCTCCCTGAATTAAAATCTCACCATCCTTAACAGAGCCTCCAACCCCACATTTCGATTTTATTACTTTGCCAAGACCTTTTAGGTCATCATCATTTCCCACAAAGCCCGTAATTAAACTAACTTGTTTACCTCCGCGACCTTTTTTATCAAGCATGACTCTCAGGTTTTGTTGTTTTGGTGAAAGAGTTTCTTCAGTTTCATCACTAATATTATTATATTCAAAATCAGGATTGGTTGAATAAATCACACCGCTTCGATTTTTGTTTTTTTTCGACATTATTTTTTATTAATTATTGAAATTAAGTTTTAAGGAATAATAATTTTCAATGAAAGTGGATTGATTTTCACAACTAAATCTTTTTCCAGTTTAACTGCTTCCCCATCAATATTTACAGTTGATTTTTTTTCTTGTTCAATTATAATTTTTTTTCCTTTAATTGTCTCAATAAATTTCGATTTGTCAATTTGTTTCCAATAAAGTAGATGCGCCAAAAAAGGCAATTCAATTATCGGTATTTTTTTTACAATACACACATCAATCATTCCGTCATCAATTTTTGCTTTTGGCGCTATTGTCGTATTATACCCAAACTGATCTGAATTTGCAAAGCTAATAAATAATGCTTTTCTGGCAAATTGTTTACCATCAATATTTATTACATAATTCAGTGGTTTATATTTAGGATATTCTTTTGCAATAATCTTGAAATATGATAAAAATCCTCTTCTTTTTACTTTAGTGAATTTCTTTGCAACAAGAGCATCAAAGCCTACACCAGCAATACTAACAAAAAGATTATTATTAACATTAGCTGTGTCAATAGTTATAGATTTGGTTTTATTGATAATCTCAATTGCCTGAATAGGGTTTATCGGAATTTTTAAATGATGAGCAAGCCCGTTTCCTGATCCGACAGGAATAATTCCAAGCAATGTTTCAGATCCAACTAAAGCTTTTGCAATTTCATTTATTGTTCCATCACCTCCCGAAACCACGACTATATTGTAAGATTTTCTTACTGCTTCTTGAGCTAGTTCTGTTCCATGACCTGCATATTTTGTATATAAAATATCATAATCAAAGAGGTCTTTATCAAGAGCTTTTTCGATATAGCTTGCCAGCAATTTATATTTGCCAATTCCGGATTTTGGATTAATAATAAAAAGTATCTTCTTCTTAGGCATTTTTATTCTTTTGTTACAATAAGTTTATTGTTTATCAAACGATAGTTATATTGTTGAATTATTGCTTTAGCCAATATCTCCATCTCATTTATAATTTTGCTTTTTTCATTCAATAAATTGTTTTTGAGTAGTTTGTCAGATTTGTAATTAAATAAAGAAATTGATTTTTTGCCATCAAAATACAAAACGTAATTTCCTCTTATTATCTGATAAGTCCCGTTTAAATAATTAATTGCAAAGTTATTTATAGATGTATCTAAAACATTCTCACCGAAAGCTACATAATCTTCATCAAAATTAATATAATTTAAAACAGTTGGCATTATATCAGTTTGTTGAGCTACTTCATTTTTAATACCTTTTAGTTTACTATTGTTTTGATAAAAAATAATTGGGATTTTATAATTTCCAATACTTGTCTGATACATATCAAAATAATGCTCTGAAGTATGATCAGCGGTAATTACAAAAAGTGTATTGTCGAACCATGGCATTTCAGAGGCAGTCTTAAAGAATTTTTGCAATGAATAGTCTGCATACATAATACTTTCATGAATTTCGAGATTTCCTTTTCGGAATTTACCCTTATATTTTTCGGGAATTGTGTACGGATGATGTGATGATAATGAAAAGATTGTACTAAAAAATGGTTGCTTGTTTTTATTAAGTTCATTAGCAAAATATTGAAAATATTCTTCATCAAAAATGCCCCATTTTCCATCAAAATCATCATCATTATTATATTCGTTTCTACCGAAATAATTTTCGTAACCGGCAATTTCTGCAAAAACATCAAAACTCATTGTGCCATTATTTCCACCATGGTAAAAGGAAGTTGAATAGCCTTTTTCTTTTAATAAAGATGCAAGGCTATTAATTTTATTTCCCGAATAAATCGAAGATAAATAATCAAGGTTCATTAAAGTTGGTAATCCGGCAACTATTGCAGGAACTCCTTCGATAGATCTTTTTCCGTTTGCAAATCCTTTGTAAACCAGGCTTTCATTTATCAACGAATCCAAAAAAGGAGTATAACCCAAATACTCTCCATTTTCTATTTCACGATTTAATGCTCCAATATGTTCAGTCGAAAAACTTTCCATTATAATTATTATAACATTAAGTTTTATTGAATCTTCTTTGATTTTATTTGCATAATGAATTGGAGAATAAATGGAGTTTAGTTTTTCTCCATTTTCAAAATAATGTTCTTCTTTCACTCCTTTTTTATCAATTGTTTTGATGATTGAAAATGCTGAATTGAGAATCAAGGGAGTGTTTTTTATTGAAGTATAATGTACTGCTGTAATCGGACTGATAGGCTTTAGCTGAAACCCACCACGAATTCCAATAATAGTAAAAAATGAAAGAATTAAAAATATTATGGTGTTTGTTAAATAGTGTTTTAGGTTTTTAGAATTGTTGCTATTTGGTTTGACTTTGAATATATTTGATGTTTTTATCAATAAAAAAACAAAAATTAACCAGAGAACAAAAATGTACCAAAAATCAATAAAAAACTTAGGTATCAGATTTAATATTTCGCTTTCTTCGTTTGCAAGAAAATTAAAAATATCGCCTGTAGTTCTTTTAAGAATAAATCTGAAATAAATAATATCAATAAAATTTACTGCTAAACCAATTGAACAGAAAAAATACAAAAAGAAATTTCCAAAACTCTGATATATCTTATTATATCTAATTTTCAAAGGAATAATATTCATAATGATAAAAGGAGAGCCAAGAATCAGAATTGCAGAAATATCAAAGCGAATACCGTAAAATAATATCCTCCAGAATTCTATATTTGAAATATCTGAGAAAAATGATGAATTGAAAAAATAAAAAAGAATCCTTGAAAAAGAAAATAATATTAGAACTATCAGTAATCTGATAAGCAAAACCAAGTATAAGTTTTCTCTTTTTTGAGGCATTTTTAACATGTAGACAAAAATACAAAATATTGTATTGATTTTGCATTAGGTTGCCAAGCTTTTAATGATTGGTAACCTTAGGTTTTTAAAAGAAAAATAATAAAGAATTATTGTAATACAAAAAACTAGTAAAAATTACTAACCTAAAAGAAGATTAGTAACCTACTTATGCAATATCAATTTTGCAATAGGTTGCCAACCTTTTGTATGGTTGGTAACCTTAGGTTTTATAAAGAAAATTTATAAAGAAATCTTGTAATGCAAAAAACTAGTAAAAATCACTAACCTAAAAGAAGATTAATAACCTACTTATGCAATATCAATTTTGCAATAGGTTGCCAACCTTTTGTATGGTTGGTAACCTTAGGTTTTATAAAGAAAATTTATAAAGAAATCTTGTAATGCAAAAAACTAATAAAGGTTACTAACCTAAAATAAGGTTAGCAACCTACCGTTTACAACATTATTAATCTTCTAAAATATACTTGTTTATCATGTTTTCATTATGTAGATAATCATGAAATTCAATAAATTCTTTTTTACTTCCAAACCAATCTATAACTTCATTACGTTCAAGACTAGTTAATTGATTGCTAATAATAGATTGATATGAGTTAAACGGGTATTTTTTAAAATTGTCAAAAATAGAATGTTTTACTGGATTATGATGAATATAGAATACAAGTCTTTTCAAATAATCGTCATTAGTGATTTTTACTCTTTTGAAGATTTTGGAAAATAAACTATCTGATCGTTCTTCTTGTTTGTTTATGCTTAAGGCATAAGATTGGAAGAATCTTCTAAACATTATGCTGGCATCGTCATTAATTATTTTTATAAGAAAATGAAAGTGATTTGGTAATAAGCAATAAGCATATGTTTTAACATTATTATTTAGATATTCTTTGTATTTATTAAGAAAATAAGAATAATTCTCAGGTTTGAAAAAAATATTTTCACCATTGTTACCTCTGTTATAAATATGATAGTACCTATCTGTTTCAATTGGGGTGAAAATATATTTTGATGGCATAATTTGTGAGTATTTTTAATTATTACAAATATATATAATAAAGATAACAAATATAAAAGAAATGTTATCTATCAACATTAAAGATTCAATTTTGAATAGGTTGCCAAGCTTTTATATTGTTGGTAACCTTAGGTTTTATAAAGAAAAACAATAAAGAAATATTGTAATGCAAAAAACTAATAAAGGTTACTAACCTAAAATAAGGTTAGTAACCTACTTATGCAATATCAATTTTGCAATAGGTTGCCAAGCTTTTATATGGTTGGTAACCTTAGATTTTATAAAGAAAAACAATAAAGAAATATTGTAATGCAAAAAACTAATAAAGGTTACTAACCTAAAATAAGGTTAGTAACCTACTTATGCAATATCAATTTTGCAATAGGTTGCCAAGCTTTTATATGGTTGGTAACCTTAGATTT
>CAYOKJ010000084.1:6253-9721 GCA_964404485.1 uncultured Bacteroidales bacterium
ATATCAATTTTGCAATAGGTTGCCAAGCTTTTATATGGTTGGTAACCTTAGATTTTATAAAGAAAAACAATAAAGAAATATTGTAATGCAAAAAACTAATAAAGGTTACTAACCTAAAATAAGGTTAGTAACCTACTTATGCAATATCAATTTTGCAATAGGTTGCCAAGCTTTTATATGGTTGGTAACCTTAGATTTAAAGTTAGTTTTGAAATGCTAAATCACTTACAATAAATCACCTCAACCGTTCTTGATGCTGTTCCGGTATTTCCGGCATTATCAGTAACTGAATAGCTTACATGTCCAGTGCCCGGCTGAGAATTATCAACATTTATTGTTACTTCAATAAGATTTGTTAAATCTCCATCTTCATTGTCGAGAGCTGTAGCTCCGGCATCTTCATAAGGTTGATCAACACAAAGTGTTTTAGGATTATCTCCGAGAATAGTAATTACAGGATCTGTTTTATCTTTATCACAAGAAGTGGATAAAAGAATTATTATCAGAAATATCAGCCCTCCAAATTGTTTTAATGCTTTCATTTTTAGAAATAAATTTTAATAAATATAAATTGGTTTTTCAAGACAAAGTTATATAATAAATTCTTTGGTAATAGTTTAATTTGCTTTAATTTTGGCAATCAAAATTTTTTTAATCTTAAAAACAAAATAATGGGGAAAATAGTAACTTCCGGAAACAAAGGCAAAAGAGTTAGGTCTGATTGTTTTATCACTCTTGAATTAACAGAAAGTAATGGAATTGATATTCAACTCGAGAGTAAAGTTAAGGTTTTATTTGGTGATGCCATAAATGAATTACTTAACAAAGTACTTGATTTTTTCGAAATTAAAAATGCAAAATTAAAAATCGAAGATGCAGGTGCTCTTCCTTTTGTTATTGCTGCAAGAGCTGAAGCTGCAATAAAAAAACTTATAAAGACCGAAAAGGAGTTTCTACTTGATATGATTGATGAAAATAAATATCAGACAACTAAAGACAGATATAGATTTTCGAGATTATATTTACCCGGTAATTCCCCAAGTTTAATGATTAATGCCGGAATTCACAAGCCAAATGGGATTATCCTTGACTTGGAAGACTCAGTTTCAGTAAACAAAAAATCAGAAGCTCAATTGATTGTTCGAAATGCGCTTCGTCAAGTTAATTTTTATGGTGCTGAACGTATGGTGAGGATTAATCAAATACCTCTCGGATTAGCTGATCTAAATTATCTTATCCCTCATCATGTAAATCTGTTACTGGTTCCAAAGTGTGAGAGTGCTGATCAAATTCATCAGGTTAACAAACGTATTGATGAAATAAAAAAACAACATGGTTTGGAATATCCAATTTGGTTAATGCCAATTATTGAGAGTGCACTTGGAGTAATTAAATCGTTTGAAATTGCTACTTCTGCCAAAAATATTGTTTCTCTTGCAATTGGTCTTGAAGACTATACTGCCGATATTCACACAAAACGAACCAACGAAGCTGAAGAGTCATTTTTTGCAAGAAGTATGTTGGTAAATGCAGCAAAGGCTGCAAATATTCAAGCCATCGATTCAGTCTTTTCTGATGTTGGTGATATGGAAGCTTTAAAGCAAAATGTTCTGAAATCAAAATCTCTTGGCTTTGATGGAATGGGATGTATTCATCCACGACAAATAAAAGTTATTCATGAGAATTTTGCTCCGGATGCTGCGGATATTTTAAAAGCCAAAAAAATTGTTAATGCCTTTATTATTGCAGAAGAACAAGGTCTTGGCGTTGTTTCTCTCGGAACAAAAATGATCGATCCTCCGGTTGTTAAACGTGCCCAAACAACTATTGATCTTGCTATTGATATGGGATTTATTTCTAAAAACTGGAGAGAAGAATTTCTTATGGAGAAGTAAAATTATTAACAATTATTTGAAAAAAAACAAAAATGAAAAAATACGACAAAATAGTTACGAATGCTGTTGGAAGAGAAGTCCCTACAATAATTAATGGTGAAAAACATGTGCCTTTTAAGGGTGTTGGGAAATTCAGACCTACTGGAAGAAAGTTTGCTCCTAAAATTCCAACTTGTGCCGATTATCCTGCAGATGGAAATAAATTAGTCCCCAGTCTTAAAGAAGCATTGATAAAAGCAGGATTAAAAGACGGAATGACAATTTCTTCTCATCATCATTTTAGAAATGGTGATTTGATTGCCGTACAGATTTTTGATATTGCAAAAGAGCTTGGCGTTAAAGATTTGCGTTGGTATCCTTCTGCTTCATTTCCTTGTCAGGAAGCATTAATAAAATATCTTGAAGATGGAACTATAAACAGAATTGAAGGTAGCATGAACGGTGCTCTCGGAAGATTTTGTTCGCAAGGAAAGATGAAAGGTATAGGCGTTTTACGCTCTCATGGTGGGAGATATACCGCTGTTCAGGATGGTGATGTACAAATAGATATTGCTGTAATTGCTGCTCCCACAGCTGATGCTTTTGGAAATGCAAACGGTGTTAACGGTCCTGCAGCATGTGGTCTTTTAGGATTTGCTTTAGCCGATTCTCAATATGCCGATAAAGTAATTGTTGTCACAGATAATCTTGTTCCATTTCCTTGTATTCCATGGCAGATTCACGGAAACTATGTTGATTATACTGTTAAAGTTGATGTAGTTGGTTTACCCGAAAAAATAATTTCAGGTACAACTAAAATTACCAAAAGCCCCGACAGACTTTTAATAGCGGAATTGACTGCACAATTTTGTGATGAAGCAGGAATAGTTAAAGACGGATTTTCTTATCAGGCAGGTGCCGGTGGTACTGCTTTGTCAATTGGAAATTTCTTTGCTGATATGCTGAAAGAACGTAAAATAAAGGCAAGATTTATAAGAGCAGGAAGTAATATGTACCCTGTTAAAATGCTTGAAGAAGGTTATGTTGATTATATCCTTGATGGACAGACTTTCGATCTTGAAGGAGTTAGGTCAATGCGCGAAAATCCTGGGCATGTAAATACAAGTCCATTTACAAGTTATAATTATCACAGCAAAGGTAATTTTGCAACTATGGTTGATGTTGTGATTCTTGGAGCTACAGAAGTTGATGTTAGCTTTAATGCAAATGTTGTAACTCATTCCGATGGATATTTACTCCATGGAATTGGAGGATGGCAGAATTGTCTTTTCTCAAAATGTACAATTTTACCTATTCCTCTTTTCCGTGACAGGATTCCTATAATTAAAGATGAAGTTACAACTATATGCGGCCCCGGCGAACTTATTGATGTAATTGTAACCGAACGTGGAATCGCAATAAATCCTCTTCGTAAAGATTTAATTGAGAAATTAAAAGGCAGTAAACTTCCAATTAAAACTATTGAAGAACTTAAAGATGAAGCTGAGAAAATTTGCGGCAAACCAGGAAAACCAAATATTGGAAGCGAAATAGTTGCAGCCATCAAATGGGTTGACGGAACTATTATTGATGT
>CAYOKJ010000084.1:9821-13075 GCA_964404485.1 uncultured Bacteroidales bacterium
ATATCAGACAATAAACAAAAATTTCGTATCTTCGTATAAAAATCAAACTGCTTAGGTTTTGGATATTAAAAACATACTGATAAAATATTGGGGCTTTTCTGAATTTCGTTCCATGCAGGAGGATATTATCAATTCCGTTTTGGAAGGGAAAGATACTCTTGCATTACTACCCACAGGAGGGGGAAAATCAGTGTGTTTTCAAGTTCCCGCCTTAGCAAAAGAAGGCTTATGTTTAGTAGTTACTCCTCTTATTGCTTTAATGAAGGATCAGGTAGAAAACCTTAGAAAAATTGGAATCAAAGCAGTTGCTATCCACTCAGGAATGCATAAAGGTGAAGTTGATCTGGCAATGGATAATTGTTTTTATGGTGATGTAAAATTTTTATATGTTTCTCCTGAAAAACTTAGTACTCCAGATTTTCGATCAGCAATTCAAAATATGAATATTAACTTGCTTGCTGTTGATGAGGCTCATTGTATTTCGCAATGGGGTTACGATTTTCGTCCCTCATATCTAAAAATTGCTGAAGTAAGATCACTAATTCCTGATATTCCAATATTAGCACTTACTGCAACTGCCATTCCACAAGTTGTTGGGGATATTCAACAGAAACTGGAATTTAAAAAAGAAAATCTTTTTAAAAAAAGCTTTTTGAGAGAAAATCTCACTTATGTTGTTTTTCAGGAAGATGATAAATTTGGTCGTCTTTTAAGAATACTAAATAAAATTAAAGGAACAGGAATTATTTATGTTAGAAACAGACGAAAAACAAGAGAAATATCCGAATTCCTGAAAAATAATAAAATCAGTTCTGAATATTACCATGCAGGACTGGATTCAAGAACCAGATCAAAACGACAGACAAGTTGGATGAAAGGAGAGACAAGAATAATTGTTTCAACAAATGCATTTGGAATGGGGATAGACAAATCAAATGTACGTTTGGTTGTACACATGGATCTTCCTGATAGTCTTGAAGCATATTTTCAGGAGGCAGGTCGTGCAGGACGCGATGGAAAACAGTCTTATGCAATTTTGCTTTTCGAAAAAGCTGATCTTATTGTTTCTAAACAAAATCTTAAAACATTATTCCCCGATAGGGATACTATAAAAGCCGTTTATCAGGCATTGGGAAATTATTTTCAATTAGCTGTTGGTAGTGGCAAAAATATGGCGTTTGATTTTGACCTTAATGATTTTTGCGAAAATTATAATTTCTCACCTTTGATAGCTTATAATTCATTGAAATTCATTGAAAAAGAAGATTATATTTTGTTAAACGAATCTGTTGATGTTCCTTCCAAAATTCGTTTCCTTTTGAATAAAGAAGATCTTTACAGATTTCAAATTGAGAATAAATTTTATGATGGATTCATTAAAATGATATTGAGATCGTATAGTGGCGTTTTTAGTGATTTTATCAATATTAATGAAATTGAAATAGCAAACAGAATCGGTATTAATTCTGAATCTGTAAAAAAATATCTGCAACAGCTTCATAAACTTGAAGTTATTACATATATTCCACAAAAAAACAAACCTCAGATAATATTTAGTTGCGAAAGATTTGACCGTAAATATATTTTAATAAGCAAAGAAAATTATAATGACAGGAAATTCTCAGCTTCTAAAAGAGTAGGAGCTGTTATTGATTACGCCACTTCAAATAATAAATGTCGTAGTCAGTATTTATTAGCATATTTTGGTGAAACTAATTCAATTCGTTGTGGGAAATGTGATGTTTGTGTAGAAAGAAATAAAATCAATATCAATGAAATTGAATTTGATAATGTTGTTAAACAGATTAAACCACTTTTGAAGAAAAAACCATACACACTTGATGAGATTATTACACATATTGAAGGTTCTAATGAAGATCGAATTATTAGTGTAATTCAATGGTTAAAAGATAATGATAAAATTTACACTCTAAAAGATAATAGTTTAGCCTGGAAGCAACAATTTACATTAGACTTGGAATAATAAATTGTATCTATGAAAATTCCACCTTCCTTTTATATAAAAGATGATGTTGTAAAAATAGCCAGGGAATTATTAGGGAAATATCTTTTTACACATTTTAATGGTATACTCACTGGAGGTATCATCACCGAAACTGAAGCCTATGCCGGAATTACTGATAAAGCATCGCATGCTTATGGTGATAAGCGAACTAAGCGTACGGAAATAATGTATTACAAAGGCGGAACTGCTTATGTTTATTTATGCTATGGTATTCATTCGCTTTTTAATATTGTTACAAATGCAGAAAACATTCCACATGCTGTGTTAATAAGAGGTATTTTTCCCGCTCTAGGTGAAGAAATTATTTTAAAAAGGGTGAATAAAAAGAAACTTTCAAAAGAAGTAACAAATGGACCTGGAAAAGTGTCCAAAGCTCTGGGTATTCATTTTAGTCATTCAGGTTTAAGTCTTTCCGGTGATAAAATATGGCTTGAAGATAAAGGGATAAAAATTGCTAAGAATGAAATTAAAATCACTAAAAGAATTGGTATAGATTATGCTGGTGATGATGTAAAACTTCCATATCGATTTATTTTAAAATCAATTCCCGGATTATTTTAGTTTCCCTTGAAAATTTTGCAAAAAAAAAGCCCCTCACTTATTATGAGGAGCTTTTATTAATAGTTATTTTTACTATTTAACAATTGTTGAAAGGTCAGCACCTGGTTTGAATTTTACTACTTTTTTAGCAGCAATGTTAATTTCTTTTCCTGTTTGTGGATTTCTACCTTTTCTAGCAGCTCTTTTAGTTACACCAAAAGATCCAAAACCAACTAAAGCTACTCTGTCACCTTTTTTTAGTGCGCCTGAAGTTGCTCCAATAAATGCATCTAATGCTCTTTTAGCATCAGCTTTTGTGAGTTTAGCGTCTGAAGCCATAGCTTCTATTAATTCTGCTTTGTTCATGTTTTAAGGTTTTTGGTTAATAATAATTATTTATTTTATTTGTATGACATGCAAATATAAGTGAATAATAACAAAATCCAAATAAAACCCCACAAAACCCACAAAATTGTTAATAAATCTTATGTTTTGTTGATAACTAAAGATAATTTGCTTCTGAAATGCTTATTATACAAGCTTTTTAGAAGCTCTACATTTGTATATGATGATAATTAAGAGTTGTAGAATCACTATTTTATATATAAATATTTAGATATTATTGTGAGTAATAGTAATTATTCTAACTGATATTAAGAACTAATGTTTGTTTATTTACGATATTATA